>JABDMI010000093.1 GCA_013001575.1 Gammaproteobacteria bacterium | reverse complement strand
GCACATGCGGTCTTGCATCTCGGTGACTACATTTATGAATACGGCCCAGGGGTGTATGCCGATAAAAATGCCAAGAGCATGAACCGCGTGATGCAACCGGCGCATGAGTTAATCACGCTTGCCGACTATCGGCAACGCTATGCACAAACCCGCAGCGACACCGACTTGCAAGCGTTGCACGCCAGTCTGGCCATGATCGCAGTTTGGGACGACCATGAGGTGACCAATGATACCTGGTCTGATGGCGCCGAGAATCATTCCGACGATGAGGGCGATTTCAGTCAGCGCCGCTTGGCTGCCTTACAAGCTTACAGCGAGTGGATGCCAATTCGTCCTGCTGTACACAATGACATTTCAAGTATCCAGCGACGCTTTCAGTTTGGGGACCTGCTTAATCTAAGCATGCTGGATACCCGTCTTGAAGCGCGCGAACAACAACTGGATTATGCTCAATTTACCGATCCGCAAACAAAAGTGTTTGATGCCAAAAGCTTTAATCAGGCCTTGCATAAGCCCGAGCGTACACTGCTTGGCCAGAAGCAATTTGTGAATACTGTATCGAGCTTCAATAATGCGACTACCTGGCAAGTACTGGGTCAGCAAATACTGATGGGCGAGATGTTGTTACCGGCGCCAGTAGCTGGACAACTTATTTCTTTAGAGGAATATCAGGCTATAGAACACAAGGCCTCGGAAAATCCTCAACAACTTTCAGAGACTGAAAAAACAATTTTGGCACAAGCGCCAATTCCCTATAATCTGGATGCCTGGGACGGTTACCCTCAGGAACGGCAGCGCCTGCTCAAGGCTGCACAAAAGGCTAAAGCTAATCTCGTGGTTCTCGCCGGCGATACCCATAATGCCTGGTGTAATGAACTACAAATAGATCAGCGCACAGTTGGTATTGAATTCGCAACACCATCGGTAACATCGCCAGGTCTCGAAGAGTACGTGGCAGCAACGCCTGCCGATGAAGCACGCATCGTAAAAGCAATACCGGGTCTTAGCTATAGCAACATGACTGACCGGGGTTACCTGGCGGTAAGCTTTACCCATGAGCAGGTTACTGCAGACTGGAATTACGTCAGTAGTGTAAGTTCAAAAGACTATCAAAATCTGGATAAGCGTGCGCATAGCAAATCTTTCCAGCGCCAACACTAGTGCAAGTCGCAAGCCGGGCGCTGAACACGTAAATGCCGGACACCCTAGGGCGTCCGGATTGTGTGTGAAATTGAATTTCGATTTATGAGTTTTGCGATTTGATCGTTCCGGTAATGACTTTGACCTCTTTTACCGCCAGTTTGTTGGTATCGATCTTGTCACCTTTCACCTGAACCGTCTGGTTCGGTTTTAATTCGGTCAATTCATCGAATTCAAGCATGTACTTATGTCCGGCGTGTTCCATGATGTAGGTCTTATAGTCATGGCCTTTAACGATCTTGCCTTCAAGAGCTTGTGCTGACAGGGCATTATTCAGGGAAAAAATTAATAATGCCACAGTAAAATATATGAGTTTTTTCATACTAATTTACCTCTATTAATTTAATGACAAAAATAATGCAGTGCGACAATCGATATCGCTCCTGCGTGGAAAATATAGGGATTCCAGTTTTTTATTTCAAGGGTTTTCTAGAAAAATCGCAATAAAAAACCCGCTAAACGCGGGCTTTATATTTGGCAAAAATTATAAATATTATAATTATGCGGCCATTTGTCGTAACACGTAATGCAGAATGCCGCCATTGCGTAGATAATCGCGTTCCATTGGGGTGTCCAAACGCACATTAACGGAGAAGGACTTGCTGCTGCCATCTTCGGCGGTTGCGGTAACCGTTGCCTCACTGGATTCGCCATTGGCCAGACCGGAGATGGCATAGGTTTCTTTTCCATCAAGGCCATGCGTTTGTGCGTTTTCGCCATCTTTGAATTGCAGTGGTAATACACCCATGCCAATCAGATTGGAGCGGTGAATACGTTCAAAGCTTTCTGCCAGTACGGCTTTTACACCTAATAGCAAAGTACCTTTTGCCGCCCAGTCGCGGGAAGAACCGGTGCCGTATTCTTTACCGGCGATCACCACTAAAGGCGTTCCTTCAGCCTTGTACTTGACCGAGGCGTCGTAAATATACATTTGCTCGCCACTGGGTTGATACGTGGTCCAGCCACCTTCGGTGCCCGGTGCGAGTTGGTTACGTAAACGGATATTGGCAAATGTACCGCGCATCATAACTTCGTGATTGCCACGACGTGAGCCGTAGGAATTAAAATCTTTTTCTTCCACGCCATTGTTTATCAGGTATTGTCCTGCCGGTGTTTTAGCTTCGATCTTACCGGCGGGCGAGATATGATCGGTGGTGATAGTATCGCCCAGCAAGGCCAGACAACGCGCGCCACTGATATCATCCACATCGGCAACATCTTTGCTCATACCGACGAAGTATGGAGGATTCTTAACATAAGTAGAATCCGGCCAGTCGTATAATTGACCTTCAGGTACCTCCAGATTTTGCCAGCGCGTGTCACCGGTATAGACATTCGCATAGCTTTGTTTAAACATATTTGAATCAAGTGATGCGGCGATCACAGCATGTACATCCGCCTGTGAAGGCCAGATATCTTTCAAGTACACATCCTTACCGTTTTGGTCTTGACCCAAGGGGTCATTGAAAAGGTTGATATTCATGTTTCCTGCCAAGGCATAAGCAACGACCAGGGGCGGTGAGGCCAGGAAATTCATTTTTGTGTCAGGGGAAATACGACCTTCAAAGTTGCGATTCCCGGAGAGTACCGAACATACGACTAGATCATTTTCTGCCACCGCTTTTCTTATCGCTGGATCTAATGGTCCCGAGTTACCAATACAGGTCGTACACCCGTAGCCGACCGTGTGGAAATTGAGTGCTTCAAAATCTGACATCAGATTTGCTTTTTCCAGGTAATCGGTTACAACCAGTGAGCCGGGAGCCAGTGAAGTTTTAACCCAGGGCTTTGAACTTAATCCTTTTTTGTTGGCGTTCTTAGCCAAAAGACCCGCAGCGACCATGACCGCTGGGTTTGAAGTATTTGTGCAAGAGGTGATTGCTGCGATTACTATTGCACCGTCATCCAGAACAAATGAACCACGCTCTGTGTCAACCGCAATGGACTTGGCAGCTCTACCGTCCGTCATTTCGCCGAACAGTTTACGATAGGTCGAGTCTGCACTACTCACATTGATCCGGTCTTGAGGACGTTTAGGGCCGGCAATACTTGGTTCAACATCATTAAGGTCAAGTGTTAATGTGTCGGAATAGATAGCAGGTTCTTGACCATCATGTCGCCAGAGGCCTTGCGCTTTGGCATAGGATTCAACCAAGGCAATTTCATCTTCACTGCGTCCGGTTAGTTCAAGGTATTTGATGGTCTCGCCATCAATTGGAAAAATGCCACAGGTCGAACCGAACTCTGGCGACATGTTAGACAAGGTTGCACGGTCTGCCAATGGAAGTTCGCCAACACCGTCGCCGAAAAATTCAACGAATTTACCGACCACGCCTTTTTCACGCAGCATTTCGGTTACCCGCAAGACCAGATCTGTTGCGGAGGTACCTTCTTTCAAGGTGCCGATCAGTTCAAACCCGATGACTTGTGGAATGAGCATAGAAATAGGCTGGCCCAACATCGCGGCTTCTGCTTCTATACCGCCAACACCCCAGCCCAAAATACCAAGACCATTGATCATGGTTGTGTGAGAGTCGGTGCCGACTACGGTATCTGGATAGGCAATGAGTTTGCCATCTTTCTCAGTAGAGAATACAGTGCGTGCCAGATATTCAAGATTGACCTGATGCACGATCCCGGTTTCAGGAGGCACCACTTCAAAATTTGAAAATGAATTCTGACCCCAGCGCAAAAAAGCATAACGTTCTTTGTTACGGGTAAACTCAATGCGTGTATTCAGATCCAATGCTTCCGGTTTACCGTAATGATCGACCTGTATCGAATGATCGATCACCAACTCTGCAGGGGAGAGTGGATTAATTTGTTCTGGTTTACCACCCAGGCTGACTACCGCATCACGCATTGCTGCCAGATCGACTACAGCCGGTACGCCAGTGAAGTCTTGCAATAGTACACGGCTTGGTGTGAAAGCGATCTCGGTATTGGGTTCTGCGCTTGCATCCCAATGCAACAAGGCTTCGATGTCAGTTTTTGTGACAGCCTTGCCATCTTCTGTGCGTAATAAATTCTCAAGTAAGATCTTATGGGTAAAGGGTAATCGCTTAACTACTGGAAATTTATCGGCCAGGTCTTTAATGTTGTAATAGTCATAAAACTTACCGTTGACTTCGAGACTGCGGCGGGTATTGAAAGAATCAGCCATGGAATTTCTCCGTTACAAGGTTGTATGCCTTAGTCATGTGGAATTTAGTTAGGCGTATGATATAAATAATACGCTAATTAATCATTTTTGGACACATGATAAAGGTAATTATTGATCAAAAACAAACAAGCCCCGATTATCGCTAATCGAGGCTTGAAGTGTCCTGAAATGAGGGAGGACGTATTAGTATCGAAAACTGGCTGACTTGTGAAGCTAGCCTTTAAACAGACACTTAAGCAGCCAGGGCAGGTGGCTCGTAATCGGTGAGCTTGATGCCATCAACGGCAGCAAGGTATTCCTCAAGCGTTGGCGTACGCCCAAGTATGGTGGAGAGTACAACAACCGGGGTTGAGGCCAGCAGCGACTCGCCAAGTTTCGCTTCGCTATCACGTACCACGCGACCCTGAAACAGACGGGTTGAAGTTGCCATTACCGTATCACCGGGTTCGGCTTTTTCCTGATTGCCCATGCAGAGGTTGCAGCCTGGGCGTTCCAGATACATGACATTCTCGTAGGTCTTACGGGATTGTTGTTTTGGATTGTCATCATCAAATACAAAACCGGAATATCGTGCCAGTACATCCCAATCGCCTTCTGCTCTTAGCTCTTCTACAATATTATAAGTTGGAGGCGCGACGACTAATGGTGCTTTAAACTCTACCTTGCCGTGTTGCTTTTCAATGTTTCGCAACATCTGCGCGAGGATCTGCATATCACCTTTGTGCACCATGCAAGAGCCGACGAAGCCAAGATCGACAGTTTTTGTCCCGCCATAATAGGAGATCGGACGAATCGTATCATGCGTATAGCGTTTGGATGGATCGTCATTGTTGACATCCGGGTCGGCAATCATCGGCTCATTGATCTGGTCGAGATCCACCGTGAACTCGGCGAAGTATTTGGCGTTATCATCTGGAAGCAATGGTGGCTCTTCACCCGAGCGGATACCATGAATACGTTTATCAGCAAGATTGATCAGACCTTTTAGAACCTGTTTCTCATTATCCATGCCCTTATCAATCATGATCTGGATACGCGATTTAGCAATCTCTAAGCTTTCGATCAGCGTGTCAGGCTCGGAGATACAGATAGAGGCTTTTGCCTTCATTTCAGCAGTCCAGTCGGTAAAGGTGAACGCCTGGTCTGAGAGTAGTGTGCCGATATGAACTTCAATGATGCGTCCTTGGAAAACGTTATCACCATCAAAATGCTCCAGCATCTGTATCTGGGTTGCGTGAACCACATCGCGAAAATCCATGTGATCATTGAGTGAGCCTTTAAAGGTGACTTTCACAGAGTCCGGGATCGGCATAGTCGCTTCACCAGTTGCCAGTGCCAACGCTACGGTACCGGAGTCAGCACCAAACGCGACGCCTTTGGACATACGTGTATGTGAGTCACCACCTATGATCACGGCGCGATCATCAATAGTAAGGTCATTGAGTACTTTATGGATCACGTCTGTCATGGCGTGATATTTACCTTTTGGATCGCGTCCGGTGATCAGACCGAAGTCATTCATAAACTTCATCAGTTTCGGTGTATTGGTCTGTGCCTTTTTATCCCAGACAGAGGCGGTATGGCAACCGGACTGATAAGCACCGTCAACCGTTGGGGAAATTACCGTAGCTGCCATCATTTCCAATTCTTGCGAAGTCATCAGGCCAGTCGTGTCTTGTGAGCCGACTATATTGACTTTCACTCGAACATTTGAGCCAGCATGCAGCGGCTTGTCCGTTTTGACACCCACGGCATTACGATTAAAGATCTTTTCGACTGCCGTTAGACCTTGTCCTGCATGCGAGACTATTTTTGCTTCTGCATAAACAGGTGGAGCTTCAATATCTAAGATTTCAGCTGCTGTCGTTTGCAGTTTCTTACCGAATACCACGGCGTAAGAGCCTTTGGCACGAATAAATTCCATTTTAGGTGGGGTCAGCGCGCTCGAGATATCAGCCAGCTCTTTTCCATCTTCAGAGTAGAGTTTTTTCTTTTTGGTGTTGATGGTGAAGACTGTGCCGGTATCAATTGAAAAAACCAACTCCAGTGCAATGTCTCCATCCGGCTCAAGCACAGGTACTCCGTCTGCATCCAGTTTTTTAACCCAGTTTTGCAGGTCAATACCGATACCGCCAGTCACGCCAACTGTCGTGTAGAAGATTGGAGCAAGGCCGTTAGTGCCGCCCACGATTGGCATAATATTAATAAATGGTACATAAGGACTGGCTTTGATACCTGTCCAGAGTGCCACATTGTTCACCCCTGACATACGCGAGGAGCCGACGCCCATTGTGCCTTTTTCTGAAACCAGCATAACGCGCTTGTCGGGATGTTTAGCTTGTAGGTCAAGTAGGGCTTGTTGTTTTTTCTTGTCATGCTCGAACATACACTGCCCGTGAAGCTGACGATCTGAGCGCGAATGAGCATCGGCGCCCGGTGAGAGTAAGTCGGTTGAAACATCGCCGACAGCAACCACGTAGGTAACCACTTTGATCTCTTCGTCGATCTCGGGCATTTGTGTAAAAAACTCGGCATTCGCATAGCTTTTTAGTAATTCAGTTGCTAAGGCATGTCCTTTTTTGTGAGCTGCTTCTAAACGATCAGTATCGGCTTCATACAGAAAGACCTGTGTTTTGAGAATGTCTGTTGCTTGACGTGCAACGCTGACGTCATCACCCAAGGCCAGATCGATCAACACCTCTACAGAGGGGCCACCTTTCATATGCGAGAGTTGCTCAAAGGCGAAATCAGTCGAAATCTCTTTTACTTCTTTTTTCTTGAGGATAATATCTTTCAGAAGGCTAGCCTTTGCACCAGCGGCAGAGGTCGTGCCCGGCAATACGTTATAGATGAAGAAATCAAGCGATTGATCACGATGTTCATTATCTAAATCAAGAATCTGCTCGATCAAAACCTTAACCATTTCTGCATCTTCAATTGGCTTTGGGTCAAGTTGTTGTTCTTTGCGAGCCTCAATGTCTTTGAGATAATCGGTATATAAGCTCATATCTTACTCCGCGATAGGGGTGTAATATTGATGTGGGATTGTGGTAAATTTAGGGTGGAAATTATACGCTAGTTTGAATTATTCCGCTGTAGGCAAAGTGGGCAAGGATTTATATTTTGGTACAACATCCTCTAGGTCGAAATAGATCGAAGATCGTATTCCGACCTACGGTTTATTGGGTGCTTGCAATAACCCCGCCACCCAGACACAGCTCGTCTTGGTAAAACACCACGAATTGACCTGGCGTTACCGCGCGTTGCTTTTGTTCAAAGTTGACATTGACCCGATCGTTGATGATTTGTACTCTGCATGCCTGGTCAGATTGCCGATAACGAGTTTTGGCCGTACAAGTAAATTCATCGGTTACTGGTTCAATTAGCCAGTGTAGATTGTCAGCGCTTAATTCCTGGCTATACAGCAGGGGATGATCGCCTTGTGCAACCACTAAAATATTCTTCTCCAGGTCTTTTTGCACCACATACCAGGGTTCGTCCGGTGCATCTTTAACACCGCCAATTCCCAGACCCTGGCGTTGTCCTATGGTGTAATACATCAGGCCGGAATGCTCGCCCAGTTCTTTACCATCCAATGCTTGTATTTTCCCGGGTTGCGCTGGCAAAAAGGTTTCTAAAAATTGCTTAAATGGACGTTCACCAATAAAACAAATACCGGTACTGTCTTTTTTCTGGTGGACATGCAATCCAGACTGGGTGGCAATATCACGGATCTCGGGTTTACCAAGCTCTCCCAAAGGAAACAGGGTGGTTTGAAATGCGTCTGGATCCACCGCATGTAAGAAATAAGACTGGTCCTTGTTCTGATCCACAGCCTTGGCCAGACATAGACGCCCGTTATGATCTATTAATCTGGCGTAATGGCCGGTTGCAATGAGTTCACCACCCAGACGCTTGGCATAATCAAAGAACGCGCCAAATTTAATTTCGCGATTACACAGAACATCCGGATTGGGGGTGCGACCTGCTTTGTATTCGTCCAGAAAATAGCTAAATACCCGTTCGCGATATTCTTTGGCAAAATTGACGTGATGCAGGGGGATTCCAATTTGCTCGGCTACCTGGCGTGCATCTTGCAGATCTTCGGCTGCGGTGCAATAGGCCTCCTCATCCTCTTCCCAATTGGTCATAAATAGACCATGCACGTCGTAGCCTTGCTGCTTTAGCAATAAGGCCGCTACGGATGAATCAACACCCCCAGACATACCAAGAATTACACGCTTTGACTTTGACATAGTAAATATATATAAAAAACAAGAAGATAAATAGGCTTTCTAGAAATGATATAATCTAGAATCTGGCCAGTATATGCTAGAATATCTGAAATTTCAGTAAGCAACAAAGACGTCAATTACACGTATGCTTGGATCAAACGTAAAGTGTGGATTGCAGTCTAGCTATTTAATTTCAAAAGTTTAGACCTGATTCTCATAATCTAAATGGAATAGTGTGATATAAATTGATTGATATTACGTATAATTACGTCGACTACTATTTGCAGAACTAATTTAGCTGGAAAAGATCCTTTTGTAATCACTCGCTTGGACAAGCAATAATAACAATTAATCGAGTTAACTGTGCATACCAATTATCGTCGCAAGAATAACATTAACTTATACAAATTATTTAGACTCAAGCCCCTGTGTGTATTAGTGGTTTTCGGCTTGATGTACGCCTCAAACACAGCGGTTTATGCTGATACCGACTCGAATACCCTTGCACAGAAGATCTGGAAGGTTTCCTTACAGCAGTCACTTAATGGGCAAGCAGCAGAGTGTTTTGCCAATCTAAAGCGATTGGAGCCGACTTTGTTGGGGGATATAACCTTTGATCGACAGTTTGGCTTGTGCGCTCAAGGTGCTGGCTACAATGATCAGGCCTTGTTAGCGTATAACCGTATTCTGGCACAGCAACCCCAGAATGCAGAGATCAGGCTAGAAAGGGCACGTGTATTCTATAACCTCAAATTGAATTCAGAATCGCGTAAGGAATTCAATTGGCTGTTGTCAAAAAATCCGCCACGAGAAGCAGCAAGAATTATTCATGACTACATTAACGCTCTAAACAAGCGCCAGGCAAGGTTTAAGGAACAAACCAGTTTGCGTGTCAGTACAACCCTTGGATACGACGATAATGTAAACAGTGCGCCCGAGCTGGACCAATTTCTCGGTTTCGTTCTAAACGACAGCAGCAAAGCCAGTTCAAGCTCGTACATAGGGGCCAATGTAGGATTTGAGTACAGCAAAAGACTGCAGCACTACAGTGGCTTGCGCTTTAGTGCGAGTTTAGGCACCAAGCATTATCCAAGTGCCGATTTTGTGGATCAGGACCTTGCGACGGCCGGTGTGGCTTATGTCCAGCATTTAGACAAAGCCAGTCGTGGTATTGATGTGTTACTTTATCAGCAGAATTTGAATGGAGATTTCAACAGTCGCGGTATGATCGGGAGGTTGTACTATCAGGCAAATATCGATAACAGAACAAGTGTTACGCCGTATCTCAAAGCAAGTGCTTTTCGATTCTCAGACAATTTATTGGCCAAAAACATCAACCAATACGTTTATGGCCTGAAGTATGGGAAAGTTCTCGATACTGAGAGAAAGACTATTCTGACCGCTGATGTTAATTTCACCCATGATTACCCGGTATTCGTAAATTCGAATTATGAAGTCGATATTTACTCTTTAAAATTTGATTATCGTCATCCAATCAACGATGACCTGATCTCAAACACCACACTCCAATATAGCCTGTTTGATTATGATAATGCGTTTTTCAAATTAGCCTTCCCGGAGCCACGCGATGATGACCTATTCAGTGTGCAGTCGCGTTTGCAGTGGAATTTAAGCAAAAAACTGACAATAAACCCAACCATTGGTTATAAGGACTTCAGCAGTAGTGTTGATATTTTCACCTACAAGCGCTGGTTTGCGGATCTGACATTGAATTACAAATGGTCCTGGTAAATACGTTAGAATGTGCGTAAATAGCTGAAATTGTTACACATTGTTAAAATGGGATTTATCTCTGAATGTGTGATTGTAATCACATAATTATGTCTATCTGGTGACTATACTGGCCACACTTAATATCAACTAATACGGATATTTGAACCGAGAAACCACCATGAAAACAAATATGAACAAAATTTATACAACTTTTAGTAAATTACTGGGTTTTTTCCTGGCAATGTCATTCAGCTCAATGCTGTTTGCCCAGGCTGGTACCAGTTTATTTTCCTACGGTAAAGTCGATCTACGCACTGCCAATGGCAATCTCCAAAGCCTCGAGCGCGGCATGGCCTTCAATGAAGGTGATACGGTTCTAACTGGCGTAAATGGACGTGCCCAGCTGCGTATGGAAGACGGGGCGATCTTTGACCTCAAGCCGAATTCAGAATTTGTTATTGATGAATACAATTTCGATGCGGCCAGTGCTTCAGTATCTTCAAGCAGCGCCAACAAGAACAAAAGCTTTTTCCGTCTGATGCGCGGTGGTTTCAGATCGATATCTGGTCTGATCGGCAAGCGCAACAAGAAAAATTACAAGGTGGTTACCCCGGTAGCAACCATTGGAATCCGCGGTACTGATTACACTGCAATCTTGTGTGACGGAAATTGTGGTGAACTTGGCAATGGCGGTATCTACTTGTCAGTCGCTTCAGGTGGCGTAGTGCTGTCTAACAGCGCAGGCACACTGGATATCGATCCGGGTCAAGCAGGTTTCGCAGCCAATGCCAATACCGCACCAGTCTTAACCAGCGCTTCGGTTGATACGGCATCCAGTGACGAGGCCGGTGATGCTCAATTGGGTAAAAGCGCTAGTGATGAGGATGGCAATACAATTAACCTCGAAACTGGTGAAGATCTGAACCCACCCGCTGAAAATGAAGTACCACAAGGTATACCTGGCCGTGTAGCTGCTACAATTAGTGGCGACGCTCAGCAATCAGCGCCTGCAGGTGGCAATCTGTTTGTAAATGAGAATTCGGCGCCAACTGAATTCACGACCAACACCGCGACATACTCCGGTGGTACAACAACATCCAATAGTCAGGGCTTTGATGCCAACACCGGCTTGTACTGGGGAAGATGGTCAAACGGTTCGGCAGTCGTTACAGACGCGTCTACCGGAAGTTCTAGTGAAACTGACCTGAATTCAAGTAGCGCGCACTGGGTCTATACCACTAACCAGGTAACCCCGACGGTTCCTTTAAGTGGTAAAGCGAATTTCAACCTGGTCGGTAATACCAATCCAACTGACAATCACGGTAACAGTGGTGTGTTAGGCTCAGCGAGTTTAAGTGCCGACTTCACCAGCCAAACTGTTGATGCTGATGTAAACTTGGCCATTAATGAGCAGACCTGGGATGCCAGTGCCCAAGATGTTGCTCTAGACGGTGATGCCGCATCCTTTGAAGGTGATTTTGATAGCGTCAGGATTACTGATCAAGCGACAAACACTACCTCGGATGGTAGCGGTGAGTTGAGTGGTTTCTTCACTGGCGACGAAAATGGTGATGTAAGTGGTGCTGGTATGGCTTACTCGCTTAGTGACGATGCTGATACAACTGTGGAAGGTACTGCCGCTTTTGAAGTCGAGTCTACGGGTAATTCAAGCGGTACTGGTAATTAATACCCGTAACGTTACAATATGACCAAGGGACGCCTGATAATTTCGGTTATTAGGCGTTTTGTGATTTTAGAATTTAATCTATTTGATTAATTGACAAGCAAAAAGAACACTTATTTGTATTTCTTACGGATTTAAAATGGGACGAACGTTTAGTTCAAATTTAATCTTGCTCATATTGCTGGTGCTCAGTGCATGCGGTGGCAGCGGTGAGGTACCAGTAGCCCAACAGCAAAATAATCAACCGAGAGCAGTCTCGGACAGTTACAAAGTTGATAGCAACACCAGTCTACCTGTTTTGTCCAACGATTCCGATCCTGACGGTGACAGTATTTCAATCACCGCTATCACGCAACCCCCTCATGGGACAGCCAGTATAAATGGCGATGTTATCGATTTGCAGATCGATCAAGACTTTGTCGGCGTTGAGACCTTTACCTACACTATTTCCGATTCCAAAGGTGCAACTGCAACCGCACAGGTAACACTTGAGCTTAATCCAGCCAATAAAGTTCCCGTTGCCAATAATGACAGGGTAGTTGGTCAACGTGACGCCATTATCGACATTGCTGTGCTAGAGAATGATAGCGACGAAAATGGTGACGCTCTAACCATTACTGAGGTCGGTTCTGCAAGCAGTGGCAGCGTTAGTATTGTAAATAATGCAATCCGCTACATTCCAAATGCAGGATTTATTGGTGATGACACGTTTACCTACACCGTTTCAGACGGTTCACTGATTGCATCTGCGAGTGTCACCATAGTCGTTAATGACGCGAGTGCCGCTGGTAATCAAACTCCGATTACCCAAGCCGATAATTTTTCGGTTCTGTTTGAGACCACAACCAATCTGGATGTATTGCTAAATGACAGTGATCCCGAGAATGATCAACTCAGCATTATTGAAATACTTGAACCCGATCACGGCAGCGTTGCGATCGTCACTATCAGTTCCAATGGCACAAACATTGACGGCATCGAGTACACGCCTCACCCTAATTACATTGGGGTTGATTCGCTGATCTATATCGTGAGTGACGGTAACACCAGCACAGCAGAAACCGTGCATCTCGAAGTTAAAACGCAAGAGCAGAATAATCGCCCATCCGCCAAAGACGATTCAGTATTCACCACACCGGGAAACAGTGTTGCCCTGAGTCCATACACCAATGATCTGGATTTGGATGGCGATGCACTGAGTCTGGTAACGATCAGCGCGCCCTTGAACGGTACAGTGAGCATTGATGAAAACGGGACACCAAATAATTTCCTGGATGATGTCATTACCTATACGCCTGATCCTGGATTCATCGGTACAGAAACACTGGTGTATTCCTTGTCAGACGGATTTGATGAAGACCGTGCAGCGATCAACTTTATTGTTGCGTCTTCACAAGCAAATACGATGCAAGTTACCGGTTCGGTACACAAAGGTGCCGTTGCCAGTTCGCTGGTTTCATTGTACGAGTCCGATCGTAATGGCATGCCAATCTGGTCTAAACCGGTAATTTCAGCAACATCAGAGCCAGACGGTAGCTGGGTAACCGCTGTACCCACGAATAAAACATTATTGATTGCGGTTGCTGAAGGCGGCAGTTTTATTGATGAGACTGAACCAGACAGTAATGCCACAAGTAAACGCCTGGTTACTTTGTCACAATTACCCGTCCTTGAATCAGTCTGGGAAAGTGGCCAAACCCATGTGTCCATCAATGCCTACACTTCAGCGCTGTTGCGTAAAGCCCGTTTTGAATCCAGTAGCAGTATTTTTGTGACTCTCGATAATAATCGGGGCTTTGCAAAGGATGCATTTGGATATGATCCTTTCTCGACCAGGCCGACTGATCCCATTGAGCCGGATCCTGCTGCCAGTACAGATGCGATGAATTACGCGGTATTTCTTGGCGGTTTTGCCAATGCCCTGAATGCCAATGCTACGGAATTCAATCTGGCACTGCCCACCAGTGAATTGGTGGATGCGGTCATTGAAGATCTTTCAGATTGTGTTTTGGATGCTAAAAGTTTTGCTGTACCAGTGCCGTTCTCCAGCAGTTTTCTTAACGACATCACAGATATAAATCCTGAGATACGCCGTTTTCGCAATAACAATTTCACAAGGTTTCCGGGTCCACAGGTAGAGATCAACATAACAGCCTGTCAGCAAGATGGTACTTCGACTGATTTCGAAGCGCCTGTTATTTCACTCAACCCGGCGACCAGTGGAGACATTGATTTCAGCGTACTTGCAGGTGATACTTTTGTCGACCCGGGGGCCAGCGCCACGGATAATGTTGATGGCGATCTCAGCACTAGCGTAACTACCGAGATCCGGCTGGACGCCAATTTGGTGTCTACAGTCGATACCACGATTCCTGGTGATTACATCATTACGTATTCAGTGATAGACACCAGTGGTAATACAACAACTGATAGTCGTGTTGTTACGGTGTTATTGCCTGATCTGTCAATTAACGATGTGCAGATTACTGAAGGGGATGTTGGAACCACAGACATGATCTTTACTGTCTCGCTCGATCAAGCCATCGGGCTGGACATCATGGTGGATGCCTCGACAGACGATACTGCCAGTACGGCAAAACTTTCGGATAACGATTACGTTGCGAATGCGCAATCATTAACCATCCCGGCAGGACAAACAACCGCTATATTCACGGTACAAGTTAATAATGATATTAAAGTAGAACAAAATGAAACCATTGTGGTGCGATTGAGTAATGCGGTCAACGCAGCGCTCCTGGATGCACAGGGCCAGGGAACCATTATTAATGATGATGCAACTACTTTGTCGGTTAGTGACGCAACAGTAACGGAAGGTAACTCCGGTAATACCGACCTGATATTCCAGATTTCTCTGAGTGCACCGTCATTTCAGCCGATAACGGTTGAATTCAGAACCGAAGATATTACCGCTCAAGTATCGGATAGCGATTACATTCCACTGGGTGGATCGATCAACACGGTGACCTTCCCGCCAAACATCACCATGATCCCGGTAACTATCCCGGTGAAAGGTGATTTTAAACCTGAAGCGGATGAAACATTACGCTTGCTCATTTTGAATGCTGTCAATGCAAGCATCAGTGATCCAGAAGGGATCGGTACAATTTTGAACGACGACTTACTGAGTCTGAGTATCAGTGATGCCATGGTCACAGAAGGTAACAGCGGTGATACACCTCAACTTGAATTTGTCATTACTCTGGATCAGTCCTCCGAAGCAGACGTTTCATTTGATGTGCGAACTATTGATGGAAGCGCTTTGCAAAGTGATTCAGACTATGTTGCGGATGCAGGCAGCACCTTAATCATCCCGGCCAACCAATTGAACATCAGCTATTTTGTCGATATTACTGGTGATGAACTGGTTGAAGCTGATGAAACTCTGAATGTCGAGATCTCCAATCCGGTCAATGCAACTATATCGAATAGCATGGCAAACGGCACGATCTTGAACGATGATGGTGTCAGTATCCGTGTAAATGATGTCGCGATCACTGAAGGGGATTCGGCAAATCCACAAGCAATCTTTACCGTTTCATTATCAAACCCTGACACAATCAATATAGTTGAAGTTGACTATCAAACCTCCGCAGTGACTGCCGTTGCCGGTAATGATTTCACACCGGTATCGGGACGCTTGTCATTCCCCTTGAATCAAACCACTCAAACAATTGCTGTCGACATTCTAAATGATACGCTGGTTGAGTCGATTGAGACCTTCACGCTGGATCTGTCCAATGAATTGAATGCCACCATGGCTGATGCGCAGGGTGTGGCTACAATCACCGATAATGACAAATCGGTTGTGAGTGTAAATTCCGCCTCGCTTGCGGAGGGTGACGTTGGTGTATCCGGTATGAATTTTACTTTCACTCTGGATCAAGTCAGCGTGGATGACATCGTCATAGACTATAACACCCAGGACAACACAGCCACTGGAGCTGATGCGGACTTTGTGGCCACAGCGGGCTCAGCCGTGATCACCGCTGGTACTTTAAACACGACTGTTGTTATTGATGTTAACGGGGATGTACAAGTGGAGGCAGATGAGAGTTTTCTGCTTAATCTCGTTAATGCGACCAACGCCTCGATTGCCACGCTCTCCACAAGCGGCAATATTTTCAACGACGATGCCAGTCTGATTATGCAAAAGATCGTTATTAACGACAACACCGGTGCAGCAACAGTAGCCAACTTTAATGTAACTACTGACGCAGGCGTTGCAAATTTTTCCAGTGCAAACACAGTCGGAGCCTCGACTACCTATACGTCAGAATTAATTCCGGTCAATGCCGGAACCTACAGTTTGACTGAGCTGGAAATTCCAGGCTACAGCGAAGGGCTGTGGTCTTGTGATGCGGGTAACTTGACGGCAAATGCATTCAATGCAGGCTCGATTTCATTATTGAATGGTGATGAGGCTGTTTGTTCGATCACCAATAACGATGAAGCGATCATCAGTATTGATAGTCCCAGCATTGTGGAGGGCAATACCGGTACTGTAGATCTGGTATATACCGTATCTCTGGATCAAGCCAGTACCGTGGACGTAACTGTAGATGCTGATGTCTCAGGTGGCACAGCAACTCCCGGGATTGACTTTACTGCCACTCAGCAAACTTTGTCGATTCCCGCAGGAAGTACATCGACAACCTATACAGTGACCGTGAATAGTGACAATATTGTTGAGAATGACGAAAGTATTGAAGTCACATTAACAACACCGGTCAATGCGCTTTTGGGTTCGGCTACAGGAAGCGGTCTTGTTAGTAACGATGACTTCACCAGTTTAAACATTGATGATGTGACCCTGAACGAATCTGATGCAGGCACCAATTTTGTATTCACAGTATCGCTGACACAGCCGGCAGACAGCAATGTAACGGTCGATTATTTAACGGCTGATGGCACAGCAACAACAGTGGATAATGACTATGTGATGGCATCAGGGTCATTAACTTTTACCCCGGGTGTAGTCACACAAACCATCACCATTACGGTGAATGGCGATACAACGGTAGAAAGTGACGAAACATTTCTGATCGATCTTGTTAATCCTGCCATCGCAACAATAGCCGATGCCCAGGGTCAGGGAACCATTACCAATGACGACACTACTGAACTTGTTATTAATGATGTCACAGCATCGGAAACAAATACCACAACCACATTTGTTTTCACGGTTACTCTGACAGAGCCGGCTGACAGCAATGTGATCGTTGACTACAGCACAACAGACGGTACCGCAACAGTAGCAGATGTCGATTATGACGCAGCAGCAGGCACCTTGACATTTACACCAGGAATGCTCTCCCAATCGATTAACATAGTAGTTAACGGTGATACCAAGGTGGAGGATAATGAGACCTTTAGCGTTAATTTAAGTAACCCCGTTATTGCCACGCTTCTGGATGGTAGTGGAACCGGCACAATTACCAATGACGATTCATCATTATTGAGCATTACTGACACTAGCCAAGCCGAACTGGATACAGGGAGCAGCATATTTAATTTCACGGTCAGCCTGAATAATCCATCCGCCTTGCCAGTGACCGTGTTATATACAACCAATGACAATACAGCCACTGTTGCAGATTCGGATTATGTAGCCACATCAGGCATATTAACCTTTGCATCTGGCGAAACCTCAAAGGTTATTCCGGTTACCGTTAATGGTGATGTAGCGGTCGAATTGGATGAAACATTTTTTATTGATCTATCCGCGCCAACAGTAGCCGGCATTCTGGATGGTCAGGGTGTGGGCACAATAACCAATGATGATGCGAGTTTGATCATCAGAAAAGTGGTAATAAATGACAATGGAAATAATCTCGGTGCCGTTGACTTTGGTATTGCCACAGATGCCGGTGCACTTAACTTTCAGCCCGGAGTAGTCACCGGCAGTACCACGACTTACGATGCTGATAACTTAACAGTTAATGCGGGTAGTTACACATTAAGTGAAAACGACTTACAAGAATACACAGAAGGAACCTGGGCTTGTACTGTGGGCACTGTTACTGATAACGGCTTTAATACAGGCTCTGTGACACTGAGTAATGGTGATGAAGCCATTTGCACTATTAGCAATGATGACATTGCTCTACAATTTAATTTGAGTATTTCAAATAATTCCGGGTTAATTAATGACAATGATGGCGATGGTAAACACAGTGCCGGAGATTCCATTACCTATACTTATACAATTGACAATAGCGGACTGGTTAAATTAAAGAATGTAGAGGTAACCGATCTGTTGATTGATCCGATCGGTAACCCGATTTGCTTTTTTTCAACAATCACTGCAGCAAACAATGCGAGCTGTGATGTGGAATATTTTCTAACCCAGGCAGATTTTGATTCCACCACCAATGGCGGAATGATAACGAATAACGCCAGTAGCATTGCATTTGCTCCTGATGAGGCCAGTATAGTGAGTGAAACAGGTCCTGCTGGGGATAATAATGTAACTACTACATTTACTCAATTCAAGGACTTCCTCATCACGGAAGTGCCGGATGCAACAGTCTATTTTATCGGCGAAACAATCACATTTGATTACAGCGTGGAAAATACAGGCAACCTCACCATTAGCGCAGGTGACCTGGTCATTAGTGACATATTAACATCCAGTAGTTATGCCTGCCCGCAAATGGCGCCTGGTGATGTCTGTACACCTGCACCATTACCAACGTATGTCGTTGACATTGTAGATGTCACGGTGACATCGCCAACTACTGCTGAAGTATTCAATACATACAATGCTGTTCATCCAGATCTGGCCCGCTCTTTGAACACAACACGGAATGTCGGGTTTGCCGATCCCAATGATTTTGACCAGGATGGATTAACCAATGCAGAAGAAGCAAATTTACGCGATGTCGTCGATCCGGTTAAATATGCATGTTTGAGTGAAACGGATCCCGACAGTGATAATGATGGCATCAGCGATGGTGTCGAAGTCGCCAACAATATGCTGCCTTGTACAGCTGCGGCACCAGGCAGTGTGAACCCGGTTTTAAGCGCTGATCCATTTCCGGGCAACATCACTAATGAACCTCAATACGGCACCTCACCTGATAATCCTGTCACATATCTGATTGAGCCCGGTGTATTCCCGGGTGAGATCAATCTCGGCCTAACCAACAGCAGCTCACAATGTCAATACGTCAATTACGTGGGCTCGGTGAGCTCAAGCGATTCTGGTCAAGTTGCTCAATTAGCGGATGATGGTCGTCCAACCACCATCCTGGATATGGAAGGAGTGAGATTTTCACATTTACAAGATTGTGACACGATCCGGATCTCAAATATGGTATTGACCAACGGCGTCGGTTTTGATTCCGGCGGTGGTAGTACCCGGGGTGGTGGTATACGAATTTCTAGTGGCTCAATTCTGTATCTGGATAATGTTTGGATAGAAAATAATTTGGTCACAGATCAAGGTGGCGGTATTGGTGTATCCAATTCGGGAACAATATTAAATGCAGTGAATATAGTGGTTAGAGAAAACGACATTAGTGGTGGCAAAGGGGGCGGGGGAATTTGGGTTGGTAATGGCGCAACCATGAATATTGAAGATTCCCGTATTTATGATAATACCTCTGCAGGATTTGGCGGCGGTGGTATAGCACTTGATCCAGGTGCTACAGCAC
Organism: Gammaproteobacteria bacterium; assembly: GCA_013001575.1. Lineage (NCBI taxonomy): Bacteria > Pseudomonadati > Pseudomonadota > Gammaproteobacteria > Gammaproteobacteria bacterium. The sequence goes on along the minus strand of JABDMI010000093.1, from coordinate 2,538 downwards.
TCATTAAAAATAATATCATCGCTAATAATGAAACCCTGGCTGGCTCATCAGATGGCGGCGGGGGCATTTTGGTATTAGGTATTCCAACCTCTGCAACAATCATTAATAATGTTATTAGTGGTAATGAATCTGTAATTAAAGGTGGCGGGATTGCATTAGACAATACAAGTGCCGGTGTCAATATTCATAATAACCTTATCATAGGTAACTATGCACCAGATGGTGGTGGTGTGTACGTTGATGGTGATTCAGCTCTGCGTAACAATACACTTGCCTACAACCAAAGCTTGAATTCAGGCGCTGCGATCTTGGTTATTGCTGGTTCCCCAATCATCAGGGATTCCGTATTCTGGGAAAATCGAACAGGAAATGCTGATTTATCAAGCCCAACAGTTGCAGGCGATACCTTCGACACATCAACAACACCTTATGCCTATTCTTCATTCAATCTGATCGGATCGCCGGAGGGCAATGTGATAAATAATGATCAATTGTTGTCTGATCCGTTATTTGATCTCGCCTTTTATTTGGGCTCGGGTTCACCTGCAATCAATAGTGGCAGTGTGACCTCGGCAACTGCGGAGACTGAAACCGGCGTACTGTTTACCCAAAAAACCACCGATTCAACCGGAACCGCGGTGGATGCAGCCTCTGGTGATGGTGCACAATTGAATAGGGGGTATCATTATCAGGAAGGTTCAGTTGGTATTGCAGATCAAATCATTATCCAAAACCCTTCTGATTTAAAAGTGTTGCTGTCGGATCCTGGACCGATCAGAAAGATTAGTTTTATTCCGGCTTCTGTTGGTGTTCGATTGGGAGATGGTCAGGATGTTCAAGTATCATTGTCTGCGAATAGTGCAAACATCGGATTTGAGTCGACGACTTCATTGCAGCCACTGGGAATTGATTCTGATTTTGCTGCCAACATTGGTGATGGAGAGTATCTAATTACATTGAGAATATTACCAGCAACAACAATGGGTACATTTGATCTCAACTTCAGTGTGAACGGCGTATTATTTGTACAAACATTTACCGTTGAATAAATCTTGCTCAGAACTTAAAAAGCCTCCACGTGGAGGCTTTTTTTTTCGAATTGAAAAATCAGATATACAGTTTAGTTAAACTCAAGTCACGTTCTGAAGTTTTCCAGGCGCGTTCAAATGCCGTTGTAAAATCTTCGACCCGGTGCAGGTCGGTAAACTTGCGCATGTCGTGACGTTTCTCGTAGCTTTGCCAGATTACCAGATCATTATCCAGAATTACGTATTGACGCCGGTCAGCATCGGCGTAATCCGCCTTAAAACGACGAATCTCGATGTAATCCGTGAGACGCTGGTAGTATTTCACAAATTCAATATTGCGTTTACCCGGTCGTATCTCCTCCAGCAAAATATGGCATAAATAACGTTTTGAACCCACCAGCTTGTTTTTCAGAGCTTCAACAAAGTCACTGCGACCCAGTAATGGATGATGCAGGGAATGCAATTTGATGAACAAGTGGTGACCACTTTCCGGCAGTTTTTCGATGAGCAGATCCACGGCGTCACCAAAAGCCAGCACGTTGCTGGGCCCAGTCTCATTGTCGGTATCTGATGTGTCCATAAATATTCTCCACCTCCTTATTGCAGCACAAATAGTCTATTAGCGGTTTGATTTAAATCAATTCATAAATCAATTCAAACGGACTCATTAAACCAGTCTTTCTCTGGCATTTTGATGGGGGATGCCTGCTTCATCGTACACGTCACCATATGCTTCGTAGCCGTTTTTCAGATAGAACGGCAGGGCATGACACTGGGCGTGCATATAGGTTTGGGCAATGCCTTCGCGACGGGCAATTTTGATCAATTGCGTCAAGACCAACTTACCCACACCTTGCCCGCGATACGCGTCTAACACGGCCATGCGACCAATTTTGCCATCCGTATCCAAACGACCGGTGGCAATGGCTTTGTCGTGTTCAAAAACCAATACATGCCAACAATGCTCATCGCGGTCATCCCATTCCAGTTCTTGAGGCACGTTTTGCCCTTGAATAAAAACAATCCGACGAATATCACGCAAGGCCTGTTTATCTTGATGCCAGAATGCTTCACGAACGATGTGTGACACGGTATAGACTCTTGCTTACTATATTTCTTTAGCCAAGATGGCCGCATCCCCAATGTACGAGGCCGGAGTCAGTTGCATCAGGCGTTCCTTCTCCGCTTGGGGAATATCCAAACCCGTAATGAATTCTTTCAAACTCGCCTGACTGATGCCTTGCCCGCGGGTCAAGGCTTTGAGCTGTTCGTATGGATTGTCCAGACCATAACGTCGCATGACGGTTTGAATAGCTTCTCCCAAAACTTCCCAGTTGGCATCCAGGTCTTCAGCCAGGCGAGTCGGGTTAACCTCAAGCTTGTTCAAGCCTTTTAAATTTGCGCTCCAGGCCAGAGCGCTGTGCGCAGCAGCCACTCCAAGATTTCGTAACACGGTTGAATCGGTCAGGTCGCGTTGCCAGCGTGAGACCGGGAGTTTTTCGGCAAAATG
>JABDMI010000092.1 GCA_013001575.1 Gammaproteobacteria bacterium | reverse complement strand
ACTCAGTCGACTTGAATCGACTCCGACCTTGCGCGAATCGGATATTTTGAGTTATCTGGTATTAGGCAGACCACCAGGAGCTGCTTCCGAAGATGAATCGAACCGTCTTGCCAATGCCGCAGTGGCTCTGGCACTCTCACGCAGTGAGTCCGGCATTCAGACAATTGCTGACAGATCCGGGCTGAGTGAATTAAGCTTAACCCAGGAGTTAGGTGGTTTGGCATTAAATGTTGGCAAACAGTTATCTCCACGATTATTTATTGGTTATTCAATGGGATTTATTGAACCTGTTAATGTGGCAAAAATCCGCTATATGCTCAGCTCCAAGTGGATTATTGAATCCGAAGTGTCGGAAGAGACAAGAGCCTTGTTAAAGTATCGCTTTGAAAGAGACTGATCCTGAATTGATAAATCCCGTCAAGTACCAATTAACGCACTGGAATAAATACCGCCCTACCCAAAATTTCTATGGATAACACTATGAATGACATAGCACAACTATTTGAATACCCGATCGCAAAGCAAATACTCATTGCCAGCATTGGTATATTACTCATTTTGATCCTGGTTCAAATAATCAGGTCTGCGGTTAAAAAAAGTATCACCAACCAGTCCTCGAAATACCATGCACTGAAATTTGTCGGGTTTTTTCGTTATGTAGCAATAATTCTCTTATTATTATTTGTATTCATTGAAAAAGTTTCAGGGCTTGCCGTTTCACTTGGTGTAGTTGGTGCTGCAATTGCTTTTTCATTACAAGAAGTTATCACCAGTATTGCCGGATGGTTAGCAATTACATTTGGGAATTTTTATAAAACCGGTGATCGCATCAAGATCGGCGGCATAAAAGGTGATGTGATTGACATTAGTTTATTACGCACAACTTTATTTGAAGTAGGCGATTGGGTAAATGGCGATTTGTATAATGGTCGGGTGGTTCGTATTGCGAATAGCTTTTTATTTAAGGACCCGGTGTTTAATTATTCGGGAGACTTTCCCTTTTTATGGGACGAGATACAACTGCCCATTCGTTTTGAATCGGACAGAGTAAAAACCAAAGCCATAATTAAGCAAGCAACTCAAAATATTCTTAAAGACCATGCCAAAGAATTTATGCCCAAGTGGGAAAACCTGGTTGAAAAATATTTACTCTATAACGCCGAGATCGAACCGGTTGTCACCATGCAATTTGATGAAAACTGGATTACCTACACGATACGATATGTAGTTGAATTCAATCAGCGACGCAGTGTTAAAAACAAATTAAGTGAAGCATTGCTGTCCAGCATTGAGCAATCTCAAGGTCAGGTAAGAATTGCGACTGCCAGTCAGGAAGTCACACTGATCAAGCCCTAGCCCGGCTAGTACGTAAGCTGACTTAGTTAGCTCTGAAACCGGCACCTGACAAGCGTGACGAAATTGTACGCATTTTCCAATCTCTTTCTAGATCAGTTCATTACCAAGCGGAACACTAGCACTGGCATTTGCCAGAGTCTTTTCATTTATTAGATAATTATTCAATTATATCAATAACTTATAGTTCGGTTCAGATTGCTCTAAACATGATAGATCGACCCGATAAATAGGTTTCAAAAGTGATTGCCGTGTCTCGAGTTCTGGGATATAAAGCGAGGTGTAATCTCTGTAAATCAGGGGTTCGAATCACGATGACATATCTTAAAGAGGAGTTACTATCGTGCCAAGAGTAAAGAATTATGCTCGCAGTAAACCATCAAAATCTATCAAATCAGTTGTGTTCGATGACTCGTTTGACGAAGATTTTGATTTCTATGATGATGATTATGATGTCGATTACTACAAGGATTTGAAAGGTAGCAGTTTTTCCGATGATTACTCTGATGAGTATAAGCCGGCTTCGTATTCTGCCAAAGAAGAAAGTAAACGTAAAAAACAAGTTCGCCGACGAATATCACGTAATGGTCTTGATGAACTGGACTTTAATTAATAATGATTCCGCTAATACTAATTTCAATACTATAAAAAAAGGCCCCGTCACGGGGCCTTTTTCTAATCAATTTTCAATCAATATCATTTAGCGATATAAACTATCAAGAGCACACAAAGACCCAATAAGATCATCCAGATAGTTATATTAATCCAGGTTGCTTGCTGTGCTTCACGTCGCTCGATCCAGGTACGCGGTCTGATACCGCGCAACAAAAATACGATCTGGGCAGACAAATTTACAGCAGCAATGTTTACAAGCAACAACAATGCCGCACCGCTGGCATAAGACCATTCTTGCAGTCCAATCATCATTCCCAACACGGTAGCGGGCGGCACCAATGCAACCGCGACCATTACCCCGACCAACAAATTGGCAAGTCGGGTGGTCAGCGACTGGACAGCGGCAATGCCAGCTGCAAGTGCAATCACAACACTGCTTAGTTGCACTTCCGTGCGGCTTAGTAATTCCTGGCTGTGCATGTCTGGTTGCCAGAAAATTACCAGAATCATAGCGAGTCCGATTGTCAGAGTAACTCCGATAAAATTAGTAAAAAGTGCTTTTTTGATCAGCTCTTTGTCACCTAAAGCTGCACCCAGAGCCAAGCCCAGATTGGGTCCCAGCAGTGGTGCGATCACCATCGCCCCGATCACGACAGCAACATTATTTTCAGCCAGACCGATTGCAGCAACCAGGGTAGACAATATCGCCAAAAGAACGAAATTCAGATCACAATCGGTTCCTTTATTGATCTCGGTGAATAATTCTTCACGTGTCGCAGCAACCTGTTCGACTTTTTCAGTGACCAGCTCGGCCGAGTCGCCCACCCTGGCATCCACGGGTAATAGTAATAAAGTGGAATCCGCCTCATCAGGCAAAAGTGTTTGAATACTATCTAGAACGGTTTGTACCGAATTTTCACTGCTATAAATTCTGACCGCCACCCGATTTTGTTGTTTCTGAAATTCGAGTATTGAGATTACTTCAGCGTCATGTTGTTCAGCAATCGACAATATGCCGTCAAGATGGCCTGAGTTTGTACTGATCTCTATTATTTTCCCGCTCATGTTCACACCCTGCTGGCAGATTGGACTAATTTGTTGTTAGTGACGACCGAATA
>JABDMI010000091.1 GCA_013001575.1 Gammaproteobacteria bacterium | reverse complement strand
GTACAAAATGACCAGTTAGATGATGAAGCCGGAGCGGTTAAACACGGTAAATTCTTTTTTGCCCCGATCCAGGCACAAAAATGTATCGCGCGTGACGGGCATGCTGAATTTAATAAGCAATACGCCGAGACCCTGGATGCATTTATTCAACAAGCGAAAACCTGGTTAAGCATGCAGGAAGTGAATGGCGTGGATAATGTGCGTGAATTGTATTTACAACTACTTTCCAAATCCCCGCCGCCCGAGATTGGCTACGTCGCCAGCATTTAACAATTTCACAGAATCTTTAAGACATAAAAAAACCCGGGTAATCTATGTGATTATCCGGGTTTTTTCAATTTTGATCTAAATACTATCAGTTACCGGTATCGGTATCGGTATTCTCCAGTATTTCATCTCTACGAAAATCCTGTTTAATATCCAACTCTTGTTCAAGTTTTTTACGAATCTTGAGTTCATTCTCAATGTACCTATCCCATTGACGCTGTACTCGTCCACCCACTTGAGCAAATGCGCTTTTGGCGGAATCCAGTTGCTCAAGATTAATGTGGCACATGCCTTTCATTGTGTATGCCGCTTCGCGATTTTTAACTCCGTATTGCAAGGCATTATTAACCGCTGGCAAGCACTCTTTCCAGTTGTCCAGGTTCATATATGACTGAGCCAAGCGGATATACATTTCACCGTCACGGGAAGATTCTGCCGCTTGTTTCAGGACCGGCACCGCTTTTCGGTCTTCACGCGCCTGAAACCAGGAATTGGCCAAGAGTTTCATGTTATCCAGACTTCTGTCCAGCCTGCCCGAATTCATTTCTTTTTCAAGAATTTTTGCCGCTTTATAAGGAATCTCTTCAATCAAATAAAGTTGCGAAAGGTTTTTGATGGTTGAAGCGTCGGTTTTCAACCCGGCGTCATACAAAACTTCTGTAAGTGCGAGGAATTTTTTATTATCGCCTGACTGGCTATAGGCTCCGGCAAGTTGCGCGATATAAGAATCTTTTGGGTAATATCGAATTAATTCACGGATGAAATTAGACATGGCACGATAATCACCTTGCTCAAACGCGGCGTGGCGTGACATCAGTAACCAATTCTCTTTCGGGCTTTTACCCAGATTCTTGTACATCTGAATTGCACGATCGATCGGCTTGATAACTTGTGAATACTGACCGGCCTGATAATGTGCCTGCCCTTTCAAAACCCACAATTCAGCCGTAGGATCCGGAACAATTCGCATCAGACGATCAATGGTCGATAGGGCTTTGGAGTAATTTTCCTGAGAAAGATACAAAGAACTCAAAGTTTGCAAAATGCTTTGCTGGATACCCAGAGGCACATCAGCACCCTGTGCCATTACATCCTCGTAAGCACGGATCGCACCATTCATATTGTCCATGGTGTAATGGCAATAACCCATAAAGTTATAAATTTGCACTTTTTCATAGCCAGTGACATTTTTCCAGGTCAACATGCTTTGCGCTTGTGGAATAGCGGCCGCACATTGTTTGGCTTGCGCCATATCCTGTAACTCAAGAAGTTTTTTACCAACCTTTGGACTCAAGGCAACCGTTTCTTTAGTTTCCGCGGCTTGCACAGTACAAATACTGGTGACACTTATTAAGCCTGTGGCTAGTGCAATTATTAAGAATTTTTTCATCATGTGTATTACCAATTAAGGTCTTGAATTAATCTTCCAACTGATAGGTAAAGCGGTTCTTCACGTTTGGCACCTCGATCGGTTCACCATTGCGAATCGTCGGCTTGTATTTAAACTTGGTAGCCGCTTTAATTGAAGCGCGGTGGAACAGGCTACTAGTACAATCACTCTCCACAATTCGATGATTCGCCGTTGTGCCTTGCTTGGTTACGGTGTATGAAACCGTGCAGTGCCCTTCAACTCCGCGATCAGCTGCTCGTGGCGGATAGATTGGTGCAATTTTAACGATCGGTAAATACTCACCTTCACCAATAGCACCAACATTAAAACCACTGTCACTCAGCTCGACATCGGTTTCAACCGCAGTGGCTGACACATTAATAGCTTGAGCCTGCGCTTTTACATTATCCAGTTTTGGTGGTGGTGGTTGTTTGGGTGGCTTTTCTGGTGGTGGTGGCTTTTCTGGTGGCTTGCGTCTGCGCACTTCCTGCACATCGACTTTAGCGCGAACGAATTCCGGCATCTTAAAGCTGATGTCGTCTGTTTCGGCTTTGGCGCCAGTGGCGATCATATATTGCATGGCCCAGAACAATGCACCAACCATTCCTATGCCCAATACGCCACCGAGTAGTAAGCGCGATAATCCGCCGCCACTACTGCCAGATAAAATATCATTTAAGGATTTTGACATGTTTACTTACCTCAAAATGGTGTATACAAATTATCGCTAACACCAATGTGAAAATTATTTCGCTATTCTGTACTCGGCGCAATGATCGGGTTATACACACCCGCAGACTGTATAGAGTCAATTACCTTGGCCAAAGTTTCATTGCGTGAACGCTTGCTCGCCTGGATCACAACGGCACCGTCAGGGTATTCGGACTTCAGGCGTTTGATGTTTGCGGTAACTGTACGGAAATCCGATTTACGGCCTTTAATATAGATGTGGTCGTTGGGGTAGATCTGCACAAGAATATTCTGATCCTCTTTCTTGGGAGGATCCGGATTTACCGGCACATCCGGTTTGTTCAAATTCAAGCCGGATTCGTTTACAAAGGTGGCCGTCACAATGAAAAAGATAAGCATAATGAACACCACATCCAGCATAGGGGTGATGTCAATCTTGGTTTCTTCTTCTTCTGTTAATCCGCCAAATCTATTACGCATAGTACTAACCTAAAATTATTGAATTCGTCTAGGACGTTTCGGTTGATATTGCAATTTCTTCTGCACCCGCCGCTTTTGCACCTTCCATTACTTCCAACAACATTTTATGTGAAGACGATTTATCGGCCTGGATCATCACAACGCCTTTGGGATTTTCTGCGCGCAGCTTCTTGACCGTTGCGGTAATCGCAGTGGTCTCAATAACATCGCCATCCATCCACACGATATCGTTAGAGTCGATCGCGATCAAAATGTTTGCTCGGGCTTTTTGCTCAGCAGTCACCGCAAGAGGTTTATCGACCTCGGTGCCTGATTGTTTAACGAAAGTTGCTGTCACGATAAAAAAGATAAGCATAATGAAGACCACATCCAGCATCGGCGTGATATCAATCTCTGTTTCTTCTTCGAGTGCTCTATTTCCAAATTTACGCATAAGTATTGATCCAGAATATTGTTGAGTACCTTAAACGGTATTTTCAAACGATGTCGTGAACAAGCTTGCAAGGCCCGGAATATAATTCACCGGGCTTATAAACTTAGTGTCCTTCCCAATCGGCAAGTTCCAGATGTTCGCCCAATTCTTCGCGTTCGGCCGCGGCCTTACGCTTGAAATACGCTGCAACTGCAACACCTGAAATGGCGGCTACCATGCCCGCCATGGTCGGAACTGTTGCCTTGGCAACGCCTGAAGCCATTGTTCGAGCACTGCCCGCACCCGTATCTGACATGGAGCTGAACACTTCGATCATTCCCGTAACGGTTCCCAGCAGTCCTAGCAAAGGACACAAGGCAACACAGGTTTGAATAATTTCGACGCGCTTGTCCAGGCCTTGAGAGACCACCGAGATCATGCGCTCACGCACCTGGTGGGCATACCATGAGCCGTGATCTTCACGAGCATTCCAGTGATCCATTGCGGCTTTAACGTTTTTCGGGTGCACGGATGTGAGATAGAACATTCTTTCGAATATGCAGGCCCACATGATGAACAGCACCAGTGCGATCCAGTACAGTACCGGACCGCCTAGCTCGAAAAAGCTGCGAATGGAATCCAGTGCCGGAACATAGTAAAAAATCTTATCCACTATTTATTCTCCAGTTAATGAGTTAAATAGACAGAATTAACTTGTTTGTTCAGCACGTTCGGCGATCATACCAGCAGCTTGCTGGGTGATCACTTCGCTCACACCTTTGGCTTTGCTGGCTACAATCGAGTGCAGGAATACCATAGGAATCGCTACACAAAGACCCAGTACCGTTGTAACCAATGCTTGTGAAATACCACCAGCCATCAGTTTTGGATCACCCGTACCGTAAAGCTGAATTGCCTGGAAGGTATTGATCATACCGGTTACTGTTCCCAACAGACCCAGCAGTGGTGCAACCACAGCAATGATCTTGAGGAATGACAACATACGATTCAGTTTTGGTGTCTCTTTCAGTACCGCTTCACTCAAGCGCAATTCAAGCGTTTCCGTGTTGGCGTCGTCACTTTCTTTGTAAACTTTAAGCACACGACCCAATGGGTTGTTGCCTGGCTTGTCAGTATTTTTCACCTGACGACTAACTGCAGCACTGGTGCCCATCAAGGCCAGGAAGCGCCAGATCGCGAGCAATACACCAATAATACCGAGACCGATAATTACGTAACCCACCTCTTTACCTTCCTTGACTTTCTCGATCAGGGTCGGACGTTTGGTGTAAGTCTCGAGGATACCACCACGCGTAATATCAACCGCCAATGGTGACAGTCCGCTAGATGCACTTTCAGCGCCGCCCACTTTACTGCTGAAGCGACTTTGTGGCTGACGTGGCAACTCGATGTAGTTGGTTCGGTCATTCGACATTTTCAGGTATTTACCATCGGCGACCACATTAAAGGTTCCAAAACGAGTGACCGTTTTATCTTGTGTTGAACCATCAGTCAGAGTTACCGGTGCCGTGAACTTGGCCACTTTTCCTGACTGGATCATTTCATTCATCATCTCAGCCCAAAGCTGTTCGATCTCGCTCATGGACGCAAACTTACTGGTTTGACCCATTTTGGTCATGATGTCAGCCATATACGCTTCGCGCTCGGGAAATTGGGGCGAGGTGATCGAGCTATCAAAATTGGCCTTGGTGTCACCGGCAGCTTGTTGTAAAACCCCGAACAATTCTTTCAGGTCGCCCAGGCGTTCATCAAGTTTCTGATTGAGATCGATAATTTCCTGGTCATTGACTTCAAACTGACGGTTAAGGCGATTTGACTCGGCTTCTGCAGCAGCTTGTTGAGATTGGACCTGCTTTAGAAGGTTTGCTTGCTGATTACGATTAGCGCGAAATTCGGCTAAGCGTTGTTGATTTTCAGAACGATCCTGGGCTTCGCCTTGGCGAACCAATTGCAATAACTGATCAAGATTGACGGACTGGGCAGCAAAGGCTGGCATCGCAAGGCTGACACTCAATACTGCTGCGGCAGCACTCAAACCAAGCTTTTTAAGGATATTTGTATTAGATGTTTTCATTATTATGCTCCTTCTGCAGCTGGTACTGGAACAATGAAGAGGTCGGGTGAAATTTCTTTACCGGCAACTTTCAATCCAAATGCGATATGTGATTTGTAATCGGCTGGAGACAGTTCCACGAACTCTCCCTTGTCTTTATCCCAGGCACCGGTTATCGAGCCATCATCAGACTGATAGGCCAGAACCAGACGACCAATTCGCAAGAAATTCATTTCCTGAACATTGCCACCCACACTGATCTTTTGTTTGTAACGCTCGATGGTGTTACCAAAGTCAGTCTCGATACCATAAGCCTCAAGTACAGCTCTGAGCTTTTCGGCATCCGCGACATTTGGATTTTCCATCAGATCACCAAGATCATTTACGCGCTTGGTACGCTCGTCCAGCAAAAAGGGCACGTCAGCGGCAACGAAGGTCTGCAAGGACTCAACCATTTTCACCATCAGCGGCACAATTTGTTGTTCAATGCTGCCAACTTTATCAATTGACTCATTAAGGTTTACTTTTTCCAATTCCTGGTTAGCGATCTGCTTTCTTTGCAAGTCGTTATAGACTTTCAAACCATCAAGAACCTTGAGGGCTTGCTTGTATTCAGCGATCAGATCGTCGGTCTGTTCTGCCATTGCAACGATTTGCTTTTGAGCTCTGGCTCCTTCGTCAATGCGCTTTTCGCCGGCTCTGATCAGTTGATCAATATTTGCGGCGCACAGGAAGGAACTAATTAGCAGTGACAATATAAGTACACTGGATTTCAGTAATTTATGCATGTTCACAATCTCTTGATGATGGTTAATTCTTAAATTTTAAAATAAATTCTTTGAAGAATGATAAACCGCTTGGACAAATGAATCAGCATAAAGTTAGTCACACATGTAACTAATGCCGACGAGAGATCCCAAGCAACCCGTTAGGCCACAACTCCAAAATTTTATAATCTTTATTAATAATTGAATGAGTAGAACATTCAAATTTTTGCTAATCCCAGTGAATCTGGGGCAATGAAAGATACCCTATCCACAGGTTTTGGGCAAATATATTTTTATCTGGAGAATTTATTGATGCACATTAAGAAATGTTCAGCATAATTAAGAGCTTAAATGTATAAGCTCTTTGCAAAAAGTTTGATTAGTCCCAACTCTATATGCTGCATCGCAGCATCGCGCATTTCAATATTGGTAGCTCTGTTGTGATGTTGTCAAAAAAACATTTCCATTATTAAGTGTTATTGCCAAGAAAAAAGAAATAATCATTTATTTTTAACACTTTAGCAACATGCCATTTGCATGATTAACAATAGCCATGTTGTATATAATTTGTTTATTGATATAGATTATGTACACAAATTAGACTGAATCCAATTTCTACTTTGGTTCAGGTCACTTCAAGCAACGGCAACCAAAAACATTTATTTATTATCTGCATCAATTCAATTAAGCAATTAGCTTTTACTTTGCTAATTACAACAACCAAGTCTTCTTTTGGTGCACTTGCGCAAATTCTACCCCCAGATCTTATGGAAATTTAGTCACATAAGGCTCTAGGACTAAAAAATATCATAGGCCTGTTAAATAGTAACTACCTGAATAATCAAATCGATATCATCCATACTTGATGAATGCCCATGAAGCAGTAACTTAATAACTCGTGAGTTGACGATTGCGTCGGCTCACTCTCACAATTTGCTCAAGACGAGAAAGATTGAGTCTTATATAATTGCGCCCTGATTGAACATGCGCCCGTAGCTCAGTTGGATAGAGTGTCGGTCTCCGAAGCCGAAGGTCACAGGTTCGACTCCTGTCGGGCGCGCCAATTAAAGCCTTGCTGGAAGCAAGGTCTTTTTGCATACGACGGGAGGAGAACCTCAGGTTCGACAAAATTGTCTGGAACAATTTTGAACAGGGGGAGCTTTGCGACACTGGCCCCGCAGGGGTGAGGCAAACGATGTGCCGAATAGCTCCTGTCGGGCGCGCCAATTAAAGCCTTGCTGGAAGCAAGGTTTTTTTGCGTACCACGGGATGAGAACGTCCACTTTGCCAGGGATTCTCATCCTTATTTTGACTAATCTCCAAACTTCTTGATAAAGATAGCCAATGTGGCGGCTTTTTCGTCGCTATGAAGGAAAAATTTTGTTATTATTCCGTGGGTTAGTCGCCAGACTCATTCTAATTACATAGTGTCAGGATAAAACCAATATGAACTTCAATCACAAGCCACTCTCCACCGCTAAAAACTACTACAAGAAATTTGTTGTTCTTGCGGGATCTTTGGTCTTTTCAAGTTTGTATGCATTTACTGCGCACGCCGATCTCAATCGGGCCAGGGCATATCTGGAGCAAGGCCGTACCCAAGAAGCGATTCTTGAGTTGGAAGGCGACATTAGTGCTGACCCGAATAATGCTGAGGCCCGTTTTCTGAAAGGTGTCGCACTGCAAGCCATGAAACGCCATGACGAAGCCATTGAAATGTATTCTGGACTGGTTAATGATTTTCCGGAATTGCCAGAGCCCTGGAATAATCTGGCCGTATTGTGGGCCGACAAACAAGAATTCGACAAAGCCGAAGATGCCTTGCGTGCAGCGATTAAAACCAACAAGTCTTACGCCACCGCACATGAAAACCTGGGTGACATTTACACTCAACGTGCAAGTATTGCCTATTCCGATGCCTTGAGCCTGCAACCACCCAATAGCAGTGCGGTTGAGATCAAACTTAGCATGATTGATAACATTTTATTGCCGCCTGAAGCCCGTCGCCAAGTTGTGGCCCAGCAGACACCAGCCAATACACGCCCGGTTAACACACGTCCAGCTAATACAACACCGGCAAACACATCGCGCCCGGTTGATACTGCTAATACCTCAGCAGCTAACAATTCCGCGGTTCGTGATGCGATTGTGCAATGGGCTGATGCCTGGTCACGGCGTGATGTGCCGGGATATCTTTCTTATTACGCCAATAACTTTCGGCCGGTCGGTGGTGCTTCACGTACGGCATGGGCCAAATATCGTAGCGAAAGACTCAAGGCACCAAGTTTTATTTTGGTCAATGTAAGTGATCTGCGTATGAGTAATAACAGTGACGGAAGTGTTTCTGCAACCTTCAAGCAGGATTACCAGTCGGATGGCTATAAAGACAAAGTGATTAAAACCTTGCGCATGGTCAATACCGCTAGTGGCTGGAAAATAGTCAGAGAACAATCCAAACCTTTATAATTTTTTTATCCCAGATTCGGCTCAGGCATCGGCAACCCCGGCGCCCTAATACAAAAACATGACAATAAAGCTTGCTAACAAAAATCCGCTTGTTGCATCAATACTGAGCTTGTGCCTGGTTTTTGTTGCCTCCAGCAGTTATGCCAAAAATCATCCGGAAGACAATGTCATCAAGGCGTTGGTTGATATTCAACAAGGCAACATGTCATCAGCACAACAACATTTGCAACCCTTGCTTGAGCACAGGCCAAAATTTAAACTGGCCCATATTCTGTATGCCGATGTCATGAATGCACAGGCTGGCAGCACCCTGAATTTGAACAATATCGGTAATGGCGGCCAAACCGACTTGATGGGATTGTTTGCAGAAGCCAAACAACGCGTTAAATGGAACGATGTCAGTGAATCACTGGCTGGTAAATTACCGGCGGCACTCATCAACCCAAATAAGGATCACCCGTTTATTGTGTTTGCTGACCTTGGATTATCGCGCGTGTTCTTGTTTAAACAGGAAAAAAACGGCGAATTGAATCTGCAACATGATTTCTATGCATCTGGTGGCAAGCAAGGTACGCGTAAACAAGTACGCGGCGATCAAAGAACGCCTTTGGGGGTTTATCACATTACCTCGCGCCTAGAAGATGCCGAATTGGAAGACCGCTACGGACCCGTTGCCTTTCCGATCAACTACCCGAATCAATGGGACCTGTTGCAACAACGCACTGGTGATGGCATCTGGTTACACGGTGTGACCAGTGCAACATACAGCCGACCGCCCCAGGACAGTGATGGCTGCGTCGCATTGCCAAATGCTGATATTAAAGTTCTGGACCAGTTTTTGGCCATTGGTGCGCCAGTGATCTTTGGTGAGAATGAAAACTGGGTCGACCCCAATGCTCGCGATATCATGCGCAGTGAGTTACTCAAGAATATTGAAGCATGGCGTCAGGACTGGGAAAGTCGCGACCCCGACAATTACCTGTCGCACTATGCATCAGACTTTCAATCCAAATCTCACAATATTGAATCATGGTCTGCGTATAAACGTCGCGTTAATGGCAGCAAGAAGTTTATTAAAGTTGATGTTGGACAGCCGATAATTTATGGCTATCCTGGTGAAAAAGACATGGTTCAAGTTGAGTTCGAACAAGAATACACCAGCGACAACTACAAGGGGCGCGCCTTAAAACAGCAATATTGGAAAAAACAGCCAGACGGACAATGGCGTATAAGTTATGAAGGAACTATTCGAAAACTTTAAGCTGCAGCCAATGATTTAGAGAATAAAAAAACGTCGATCTTTGATCGACGTTTTTTTTATTTGTGCGATTGAAAATATTAACTAGCTTATATTTTCTAGTTTAGTTGGCGCTCTTTTTCCACCAGGTGTGCCAGTATTTGACTCCAGGCATTGTATGAGCCTGCTTTACGTCCGCCGGTACGATAAGCGCCATTCACAACAACAGTTGGTACCCCGCTGACCTGATAAGTCTGTGCAAGTTTGCGTTCCTGATCAATTTTGGTATTAACAAAAAACGAATTCAGAGTCTTGAGGAACTTGTCTTTATCCACACCATAGCGGGCATAGAAATTCGCCAAGGCTTTTTCACTGGTCATCAGGTCCTGACGTTTTTTAATATGAATTGCATCAAACATGGCAATATGCGCCGCTTCATCTGCGCCTAGTGCCGTTGCTGCATGAAATGCACGTGCCAGTATTTCAAAACTTGCATTAAAACTTGCCGGTATACGAATGAATTCCACATCGTCGCCCAGTACTTCAGAATAACTGTGCATGTAAGGCTCAGCGTTAAAACACGCCGGACATCCATACGAAAAAAATTCTACAACTTCAATTTTTTCACCTGAGTTTACGCGTGGTTGGCGTGCAGGAAATTCATCATAGTGAACGCCTGCAACAAAATCATTGGGATTACTTGCCAGGCTGGTGAGCACGGCCTCTCTGGCTTGTTTGAAGACCGGCTGGTAATCGCCCATGACATCTGGGGCCTTGTCATGAGCATGACCTGCATGCTCGTCCTGGGCATCAGTCGCACCAGCGTTTTCAGCTTGCTTTTGGTCTTCACTCGCTTGTGCCTGTGTAGATGTTTTTGATGCAGAGTTTGAAGTATCGGCTTCCTTTGCAGAACAGCCCAGCGTGGTAAAACTTACCAGGAACAAGGTTAGAAAAAATGTGCGCCATTTCAAGGCAGAATTGATTGGTGTTTGCATAATGTTTCCCGGTGCGATGTTTTTGTGGGTCAACAAGAATCGGTAATGTGCTTAATGGACAAACCAGTCGGTCTTCAGTTCAATTTAAGATTGGAAGTCTGCTTATTGCAAACCGCGAATGTAATCCGCTACGGCTGCTTTTTCTTCATCACTCATCAATGCTGCTACTTCTTTCATGATCTTTTGCTGCGCATTTCCCTTGCGAGCACCACTGGCGTAATCTTTTAATGCTTTCAAAGTGTAGCCCGGCTGCTGGCCCGCAATGGCGGGATATTTTGACATCGGGATACCCGCTCCATTAGCTCCATGACAAGCAGCACACGCAGGTACACCCGTCTCGGTGTTACCACCTCTGAATATTGACTGACCATGATCAACTAATTCTTTACTGGCCTTGCCAGGTTTGGTCTCCTGAGAAGCATAATAGGCGGCAATGTCTTTAAGGTCCTTGTCGTTCTTGTTGGTCAATTGGCCGACCATTAGCGGTGCACTGCGGCTGCCATCTTTGATCATAAGCAATTGTTCATACGTGTATTCCGGATGTTGACCCGCCAATGTTGGCCAATCCGCATTGGTACTGTTGCCATCATTGCCGTGACATGCCGCGCAAGTGCCGACTTTCTGTTTACCGGCGGCAACATCGCCAAATGGCTCTTTTTCAACATGCATGACTTTTTCTTCGCCATGATCATCAGCTACGTCACTCGCGTAAGAGTTGGAAGCCAGGGCCAAACTGGCCACTAATAGAGGTAAGAAAAATTTGCTTGACGACATGATGTGCTTCATAAAATAACCTGTACTGTATTTAACCAGAGCTCGCCCTGGTGAGTTTTTTCGGTTTGAACTGCTTGGCTGGATGCTTGAATAACAGGCTTTTCCAGCGCTTGAGAAAACAACTAATTTGCCCAAGTTGCTATCTCTTTATCGCCGCGTATTTTACACTATCCCGCTATAAATCGCTGCCATGCTCAAAAGGCAAGGCGCAAAACAGGAAAATCATGTCCAAACAGGCTTCACAAATCTTGCGAAAGACCCAATTTTTGACCAGTGCCGCTGGTAAAAATGGCTTTGTCCCGGATAGTGGCGCAGAAATCGCCTTCTCAGGACGCTCAAATGCGGGCAAATCCTCGGCGATCAATGCCTTGTGCGAAACAAGCAATCTTGCGCGCACCTCTAAAACTCCCGGACGCACTCAGTTAGTAAACTTTTTTGAGATCACCGAGGGCAAACGCCTGGTCGACTTGCCCGGATACGGTTTTGCCAAAGTCCCACCCAAGGTCAAACAAGAATGGCAGCAGTTAATGCAAACGTATTTTGAAAAACGTGACTCTCTAAAAGCCCTGATCCAGATCATGGACGCACGCCATCCGTTAAAACCATTTGACGAACAAATGCTCGAATGGGCCGATTACGATAATCTTCCGGTACATATATTACTTACCAAGTCCGACAAACTAAAACGTGGTGCCGCAAAAAGCACCTTAATGAAAGTTAAGAATGCGGTTGGGGATATGGCCACGGTGCAACTGTTCTCGGCTTTAAATAAACAAGGCTTGGGCGAGGCGCAGAAGAAGATCCTAGAGTTGTTACAGGTAGATGTTTCAAGCCCCGACTTTTTAAATTTTTCGGGATAACAAAATCCTGTAAATAAAAAAGCCCCGGCAATTGCCGGGGCCAAGTAGGCAACCGGTCTTTGGGGATACCGGCTTGTCCGCCCAGGGAGGGAGGCGGACGTGCGCAAATCACTGTGCGCATAGTTATTTGAGGCCTGTAATCCTAATTAGTTCAGAGATTTATTTTTAATAAAATCAATGATTTATGAGTATTTTGGGCCAGACAGAGTCCAGCAATGCCCAGTGTGCAATGCAAGCTGATCTTCATTCCATTCTGTCACTTACACAGCAAGCAAGTTTGCGGTTTGGGTGGGCTTAATGCGCCTCGTCCCAATTATCACCAACACCAGCATCCACGCGCAATGGCACAGATAACTCTGCTGCATCCGACATCAACTCGATGATCTTGGCTTGTATTTTTTCAAGATGCTTCTTATGGGCCTCCAGTACCAGTTCATCGTGAACCTGCATGATCAATTTGGCCTGGTCTTGTTTGTCACTTAGGTAGTCATGCACATTCAACATCGCGAGTTTGATGATGTCGGCCGCCGTACCTTGCATCGGTGCATTGATTGCCGAGCGTTCGGCGTATTGGCGGCGTTGATGGTTACGCGAATTGATCTCGGGCAAATACAAACGTCTGCCAAATACGGTTTCAACGTAGCCCTGCTCCTTGGCTTGCAGGCGGGTTTCATCCATGTAGCGTTTAACACCCGGATAGCGCTCAAAATACACATCGATATAAGTCTGGGCCTCTTTGCGTCCAATGCCCAACTGTTTGGCCAACCCAAAGGCCGACATGCCATAGATGAGTCCGAAATTAATTGCCTTGGCGGAACGCCGTTGATCCTTACTGACTTTGTCCAGTGCCACGTCAAACACTTCGGCCGCAGTCGCCGCATGCACATCCAGGTCATTATTAAAAGCGTGTAACAAACTTTCGTCCTGGGATAAATGCGCCATAATGCGCAACTCGATTTGCGAATAATCCGCCGCTAACAAAACAAAATCTTTTGGCGCAATAAAGGCCTGGCGAATACGGCGTCCTTCCGCGGTACGAATCGGAATATTTTGTAAATTAGGATCGGATGAAGACAAGCGACCGGTTGCAGCCGTAGCCTGATGATATGAGGTGTGCACTCGACCGGTATCGGCATCGATCTGGGTTGGGAGTTTTTCGGAATAGGTTGAGCGCAACTTACTGATGGTGCGATATTCGATAATGACTTTAGGCAGTTCGTAATCCAATGCCAGTTCTTGCAGTACATCCTCGGCCGTAGATGGCTGACCTTTAGGCGTTTTTCTTATCACCGGTAATTCCATTTGCTCAAACAGAATTTCCTGTAACTGCTTGGGTGAGGATAAATTAAATTCATGTCCGACCAGCTTGTAGGCTTTTTGCTCCAGTGTATGCATGGTCTCGCCGAATTCGTGCGACAAGTCGGCGAGCATCTGTTTATCCAAAACCACGCCGGTGTGTTCCATGTCGGTTAAGACTGGCACCAGCGGGAGTTCGATGGTTTCGTAAACCGACAACAACTCCGGAATCTTTTCCAGTTGTTCACGCAAAGTTTGCGAAAGTCGCAAGGTGATGTCTGCATCTTCGGCCGCGTATGGTCCGGCCTGTTCCAGACTGATCTGGTCAAAAGTTAATTGCTTTTTTCCTTTGCCGGCAATGTCCTGGTAATGAATAGTATCCACACCCAGGTAATTACCCGCGACGGAATCCATGTCATGGCGCGTGGCGGTGGAATTCAACACATACGAGGCCAGCATACTGTCATCGCCAATACCATTTAGCTCAATGCCTTCATGGCGCAAGATATGCGCATCGTATTTCAGATGATGTCCTGATTTTTTTATTTCGCCAGACTCAAGCAAGGGCTTGAGCGCACCCAGGACTGTTTTTTTATTCAACTGCAAGGGTGCATCCATATAACTGTGGGTCAGCGGGACATAGGCCGCTTCACCCGGCTCTATGGCAAAAGACAAACCGACAATTTCAGCTTGCATGTAATCAATACTGGTGGTCTCGGTATCAAATGCGAATTGTTCACAGCTTTGCAAGCGTTCAAGCCATTGGTTGAATTGTTTGTAATCCAGAATGGTTTGGTAATCGACAGTTGTTGGGGTCTTGGATAGCGCTGATTGGCCAGCCTCTGTTTCATCCTGGTCCGGTGAAATATCTTGGCTAAGGTTTTGGCTAGAGTCTTGTTTGGAAGCGAGTCCCGGCAAGGTGCCGAGTTCGAGTTTTTTGAGCAATGACTTGAAAGAGTACTGAGTAAACAATTGCTGCAACTCTTCCACATCTGGCTCGATCGCCGTCAAGCGTAATTCGCCCTCATTTTCCATTTCGATCTTGTCTACATCGGTTTTGATGACCGTGAGTGACTGCGAGAGCTTGAGCATGTCGATATTGTCACGCAGGGTTTCACCGATCTTGCCTTTGATCTCGTCGGCTTTTTCAATTATGCCGGCGGCAGAATCGTAGGCAATTAGCCACTTCACTGCGGTTTTCGGACCGACCTTAGGCACCCCTGGGATGTTGTCACTTTTATCTCCCATCAAAGCGAGGTAATCAATGATCTGGTCGGGTCGTACACCAAATTTCTCTACCACGCCTTCGGCATCCATCAAGACATTGTTCATGGTATTGATGAGCTGAATATCCTCATCCACCAGCTGGGCCATGTCTTTATCTCCTGTGGAGATCAAGACTTTTTTACCCTCGGCCTTGGCCTGCATGGCCAGCGTTCCAATCACGTCGTCGGCTTCCACGTTCGGGGTTTTGATTAAAGGCAAGCCCATGGTCTGGATAATTTTGTGCAACGGTTCTATCTGGGTACGCAAGTCATCCGGCATCGGCGGACGTGTGGCTTTGTATTGATCGTACATCTCGTGACGGAATGTTTTGCCCTTGGCATCAAAAACCACCGCGATCTGTTCACTCGGGTAATCGTCCATCAATTTATACAACATGTTCACCACGCCAAACATCGCCCCGGTGGGCTCGCCGTCTTTATTGCTTAAGGGTGGCAAGGCAAAAAATGCCCGGTACAAATACGAGGAGCCGTCTACCAGAACCAGATCATAGGATTTTTTCATGCTGTGTTTTTACTGTGGTGTATTTACTGAGGGGGCGTTGAAGTTTGTTCTGTCTCTTGCCGGTTTGAACTTGAATCTGCCGGGGTTTCTTCCTGGCTGATGGCATTGTCATTTTGGCTGCTGTCTACAATTTGCGGTTTGGACTCGGGCAGGTATAGATCGCCCTTTAAGCCACAGGCGCCGAGCAACATAAGTGAGCCGAATAAAGCCCCAAACACGGCGAAGTATTTTTGAACACGGGTCATGGAAAATCTCGAATGTTATACTGCGTGCCTGCCAAAACAGGCAAAACAGAATTGTAACCCAGTCCCCCTGCACACGAGCAAGTTATGAATGAACAAGTAAAACAAGATCTGGAATTAATCATTGTTGAAACTGGCGAAAATCCAAGCGCTGCGGTTATCTGGTTACACGGCCTGGGCGCTGATGGCAATGATTTTGTCCCCATCGTGCCGGAATTGGATTTGCCTGAAGACCTGAATGTGCGATTTATTTTTCCGCATGCGCCCATGATCTCGGTCACTTTGAACAATGGTTATGTGATGCGCGCCTGGTATGACATTTTCAGTATTGACCGAAGCGCGCCGCAAGACCAGGCCGGAATTCGCGCCAATGCCGAAAAAATCGTGCACCTGATTGAAACCCAGCTGGCACAAGGCATCGCCTATGAGCGGATATTTCTGGCCGGTTTTTCCCAAGGCGGCGCCTTGGCCTTGCACACGGCCCTGCGCTATCCGCACAAACTCGCCGGGATCATTGCGCTCTCGACTTACCTGCCCTTGCATGATGATTATTTACAAGAAAAGCACGACGCGAACCAGTTCACACCCGTAATGATGGTGCATGGCACCTATGACCCGGTGGTGCCTTACGAGTTTGGGAAACATTCTTATGAGTTTTTAAAACAGCAAGGTCAGGCAATAGACTGGACAGATTATCCGATGCAACATCAGGTGTGCATGGAAGAGATTCTGGCGATTGGTGAATATATCAAGGAGCGCCTTACCAAAAATTAGTTCCCAAATACTTCCCTATAAAACCCATACTCGGTCTCCAAAGACCTAATAATACTTTCCGCCCGGCGAAAGCCATGGGCTTCTTCGGGAAACTCCACCAGTTCAACGCGATTGCCTTTTTTCTTTAAGGCCGCAACCACCGACGTAGTTTGATGCGGTGGCACCACCCTGTCTTTTAATCCCTGAAAAAACAACATTGGGTTATTGATCTGATCGATATGATTGATGGGTGATAATTCATCGTATCGCTCCGGGTGAGTGGCCAGTGGCGCGATACAGGTTTCCAGATAACGCGATTCAAATTTATGATCATCGCCCACCAGAGTTTTGAGGTCCGCCACACCATAATACGAAGTGCCCGCGGCAAATAAATTTGACACGATCAAAGAACGTAGAACGGTATAACCCCCTGCACTGCCGCCGGTAATAACGATTTTTTCGGGATCCACCAGTTTACGCTCGATCAAATATTCAATGCCGGCCAGACAATCGTCCACGTCGTACTCGCCCCAATGACCGTACAGGGAATTACGATACTCGCGACCAAATCCGGTTGAACCACGATAATTCACATCCAGAACCGCAAATCCGCGCGAGGTCCAAAACTGGATCTTCCAGTCCAGACCTTTTAGCGCCACCCCGCTGGGTCCGCCGTGACATTTGACCATTAAAGGCGGCAGGTCACTGGACACTGAATCGGGCAGATACAAATTAGCGTGGGCCATCTGCTCATGGGAAGTTGGAAACGAAATACTTTGCGCACGTGATATTACAAATTCGCTGTCGGGAATGGATGACAAGGCGGTAAGTTTTTCACTTGTGATGTCATAAAACCAGACGCTTTGATTGCTCGCAGCGCTCCCGGCGATCAGGTAAACGTCATTGCCTGCAGCAACTATCGATTCCACATTATTAAATTGCGGCAAGAGGTTCTTTTTGGTTTGAGCTACCGGATCAAGCAGATAGAGTTGATGTTCGCCATTCGACTCCGTAAACCCGATCATCCGGCCATCGTCCAGACTGGCATAATTACTTAGCCCAAAGACCCAGGGCGCGCGGGCATATTCTTTCTCGTCTGAATAAAGCTGGATTGTCGATCCAGTTTCGGCAGAGAATTCGTATACATTCCACCAGCCGCTGCGATCGGTATTAAAGCGAATATTTTCTCCAAACCATTCCGGTTGCACGACTGCCTCGACCTCATTGCCTGCAATACGTTCTGGATTATCCAGTTCGTACTTCTCTTGAATATCCGCAATCCAGAGCTTGCTGTGATCCCAGGGCATGTTGGGATGATTCCAGTCTAGCCACAGAAGTTTTTCGCCATCCGGACTCACGCGAGGACTTGAATAAAAATCGGCGCCTTTGACAATGGGCTCAACATGCCCGGTTTCACAATCGATCGCAACCAGATAGTTGTCAGGCTCTCCTTCGATTTTTGTCTCACCAAAGGTACTGACCGGATCATGATCCTCACACACCGCAATAAGTGCATTCCAGTTCCCGCAATACGCAATATCGGCATAGCGCTGATCCGGCTTTAAGGTGAGTTGTCTGGGCGACTGCCCTTCAACAAGCACATACACTTGTTGGTCCTTGGCATTCACAAAAAACGCGTCACCATTCACAATGCAATACGCGCCGCCGCCGTATTCATGCACTTTGCTATGACAGGAAAAATCCTTGGGCAATAGATCGATAATCCGGTTTTGTGACCAGCACTTGATTCCGGTACGTCCTTTGTCTTCCGGTCTGGATTCCAGCCAATAGATCTTATTTTCTGAAACCGATAATTGCGATAAGCGAACTTTGCCAGCCGCAACCTTGGCTGCCGGTATGGGTATGTGTTTTTTCATGCGATCAATTCGTTGGGTCTGGATCTTTCCACCAGATAGCGGATGGTGTTGGCATAATATTCGACCACGGCGCTTTGCTCCGGATTCATACGATAGGATTTTTCCGTATGCCCATGCTCTTCACCCATTTCCAGAACCAGACCACGCAAAACCAGCATACGTAATCCGACTTCAAAACCATATTCCGGGTCCTGGCGTGGCACGTAAACATGTGCGTGATGCGTGCGCAATTGCTCGGCCAGATAATCCACCTCGTTTTGCAATTCTTCAAATGAAAAATCGGTTTCCGGTTTTTGACTAAGAACCGTGGCGACCAATGAGACGGGCAACACCGGGACCACTCCCGCGATTTGTTCGATCAAATCATCCGCCAGATCCTGCACCCGCTCAATGCGTTGCTCACGCTCCAGTTCTTTGGGCTTCCATTCATTCTCAGCCAAATAGGCCTTGAGTGAGAATGGTTCGCCGAAATTGGCGGCGGCATAACCAAAGCGGTACCATTTTTTGCGCAGCATCAGCCAGAAATTTTTAAACACGAATTTGATGGTCGTGAACACCACGGAACGACCACTGCGTTTAACTGCATTTGGATCATTCTCACTCAGCAGATTCTTGTCTTCCAATACGCGGTCGTAATTCAGGCCGACTGGAACAAAGACTATGTCGCGTTCACCGTCCGGATCATAGTGTCGCAACATGTAATCCAGTAAACCGATCTTGGGCTCACGAAAATTGCCATCACGACTTAAACCACCTTCCGGGAACACAGCTTGCACCACACCGCCCTCGACCGCCATTTGCACATAACGTTCGAGTACTCGACGATACAAGGGGTTACCCGAGCCTCGCCGGACAAAATACGCGCCCAGGGATTTGATCAGGGGTTCCAAAGGCCACACTCTGGCCCACTCACCCACCGCGTAACTCAAGGCCGTTTGTTGCATAGCCAGATAAGCCACCAGAATGTAATCCACATTGCTGCGATGATTCATGACCAAAACTATGCTGGACTTGTCATCAAGATTGGCGAGTTTTTCTTCTGCGCTGTAACCCAGACGCACCCGATACAACAATTGCAGTATTTTTTTGCAGATCCAGTTACCAAACTGAAAATACACTTTGGCATTAAACGTAGGAACGATCTCTTTAGCATAGCGTTCGACCTTTTCCATGGTCACGCTCATAGGTTCGCCGCTGGACTGGCTGTGTAAGGTCGCGGCCTGCATCACATCAGTGTCGTACACCAGACGTTCGATCAGTACCTGGCGCTTGGTTAACGTGAGATTCGGGAGTTTGAATGGCAAGCGTTTATTCGCGGTATCAATCGCTTTGTTTGTACTACGGCGAAAAAACCAGCGCACACTGGGAAATAAGAAATGACTAAAAAAAGCAATAACCGCAAACACCGAACCGATGATCACCAGCCATAAGGGAATGGAAATTGTATTAGTCATTAGCGAGCGATCTCATGCATCAACGGGCGACAGAGTCAAAATATCGAATCATTTCATGGCGCATTTTGTTATCCGGCAAAGGCCCGCGTGCTGCATGAATATTTTCCAGCATATGCGCCGGATTACGCGTGGCCGGGATTACCACTGTGACTGCCGGATGAGAAATAATG
Organism: Gammaproteobacteria bacterium; assembly: GCA_013001575.1. Taxonomy (NCBI): domain Bacteria; kingdom Pseudomonadati; phylum Pseudomonadota; class Gammaproteobacteria; species Gammaproteobacteria bacterium. Next base: position 3,210 of record JABDMI010000091.1, on the reverse strand, counting down.
AATTTCAAAAAGAATTGCGCCCAAGACTGTACACCGATCTCATTTGCCCAATCCGGTAAGTCCTTATCCGCAACCCGTTCAAATAAATAGCCGGTCTGAAAGCCCCGGTTGATAATAACCGCAAGCCGGTTCTTTTGCGCCGCCGGGAATAATTTTTCTTCAGCCAAACGGTTGTCTATGTTGTAACTGAACTGCACAAAGTCAATGTCTTGGGTGTTCATTATTTCAAGCATATCTTTATGTCGACGCCGGTGTGATGTGGTTACGCCAATATACCGCACGCGTTCTTCGGCTTTATATTTTTGCAACAGGGCCAGAGTTTTACTCAGGTTCAATAAGTTATGCACTTGCATCAGATCAAACTGTTTTTCGCGCCACAGTGTCTCTGATTCAGCGTATTTCCGGATACCATCTTGCAAACGCAAGCTCCAGACCTTACTGGTGGAAAACACTTTTTCTTGCAGATCTTGTGATATCTGGTCCAGACACAATCCAATCACTTCTTCCGCATTGGCGTACATCGGAGACGAATCAATCATGCTGCAGCCTTGCTCGAGCAGGGTTTTAACCACCAGCATGCGTTGCTGCATGGCGCTTTTATTATTTATATCAACATGAAAGGTTCTTGATGTGCCCAGGCCGATGACTGGAATGGTTTCTGCGGTTTTAGGGATATGACGAAAAAAACCGGCGTCGGCAATCGGAGTTTTTGTGACTGCTTGTAACGCGCCGGGCAAGCCCAGTCCTAACAATCCGGCACCAATGCCCTGTAGAAATTGACGTCGGCCGCTCATGACAAATCTCGTTCGGCCACCACAATACCGTCTTCATCGGCGTACAAAAAATGCCCCGGCTTGAAAAGGATTCCAGCAAAGGCTACCGGTATTTGCACATCACCTTCACCGGCTTTGCGGCTTTTGCGCGGACAAGTTCCCAGCGCATAGACCCCGACATCCATTTCCCCGATCTGTCGGGCATCGCGTATACAACCATTGATCACCACACCGGCCCAGTCATTTTGCATGGCCAGAGTAGCAAGGTTATCACCCATCAAGGCACAGTAATTGGATGCCGCTCCATCAACAACCAAGACCCGCCCTTTTCCCGGAGACGCTAAAGTCTGTTTGACCAAAACGTTGTCATCAAAAACCTTAACCGTATAGATCTCGCCACCAAACATTTCTTTGCCACCAAAACCGATTAAATAGGACTCAGCAACTTGGAGTTCGTCAATAAATTGATCGCACAGGTCAGCGGTTGGAATACTCATTGGCAAGTCCTGAGATTTGCATTCTGAAAGCTTAAGTGTAACAAATATTGATTCTATCTTGAGCGCGGTAAGGCCGCCGGGAAAAGCCGATTATTATTTAACCGACAAAAAAACGGCCACATCAGTGATGTGGCCGTTTGAATGCTCATATAAATTCAGTATTTATACATCAGATGTGCAATGCGCACATTTGGTCGCCTGAATAGGAATCTCGGAAATGCATTTTGGGCATGACTTGGTGGTTGGATCCGCCGGAGCCTCTTCTTCTTTGCGTTTGGCATTGTTCATGATCTTGACCACGATAAAGATGGTGCCAGCAATGATCAGGAAGTCGATAATGGTTTGTATAAAAGAACCATACTTGACGATTACCGCGGCAGCTTCACCTTCGGCTTCTTTTAATACCGCGCCAAGATCGGTGAAATTCACACCACCCAGAGCCATGCCGATTGGCGGCATCAGCACGTCATTAACAAATGACGCCACAATTTTGCCGAAGGCTGCGCCCAGGATAATACCAATGGCCATGTCCATGACATTGCCTTTCATCGCAAATTCTTTGAATTCTTTTAACATTCCAACTCCCCAGTGATTAAAAAACTCTTGGATTATGTGTGGCTAGACTTGGAAAAGCAATTTTTTTACCCGGATTTAATACATTTTTACAAGTTAAAGCGCGCAATGGGCATGCTATGATGCACTGCGAAAACCAGCCTAGACCGTATTTTCAAAATTTCTAAAGTATTTAACCATCATGAACGCACTCAGTATTCGCGGACTCAAGAAAACCTATAAAAATGGCGTGCAGGCTTTGCAAGGCATAGACCTGGAAGTGGCCGCGGGTGACTTTTTTGCCCTACTCGGGCCCAATGGCGCCGGCAAAACCACAGCGATCGGCATTATCACTTCACTGGTGAATAAATCCTCTGGCAAAGTCAGTGTCTTTGGACACGATATCGACACCGAACTGGAAGCGGCAAAATCTTGCATCGGTCTGGTGCCACAAGAAATTAATTTCAACCAGTTTGAGACCTGCTGGAACATCGTCATCAATCAGGCCGGTTTTTATGGCATTCCGAGACCCCTGGCCAAGGAACGCGCAGAAAAATACTTAAAAGAGCTGCACTTGTGGGAGAAAAAAGACCAGATCTCGCGTAGTTTATCCGGCGGCATGAAACGTCGCTTGATGATCGCTCGGGCATTGGTGCACGAACCCAGACTATTGATCCTGGATGAACCAACCGCGGGTGTGGACATTGAGATTCGACGCTCGATGTGGGAATTCATGAATAATATCAATGCAGCCGGCACCACCATCATTCTGACTACCCATTATCTGGAAGAAGCGGAATCCTTGTGTAAAAATATCGCCATTATCGATCATGGCAAAATTGCAAAAAACACTTCCATGCAGGCGCTGCTTAAGCAATTACAGATCGAAACCTTTGTCTTGAATTTACGCGAGGCGATACATTCTGTTCCCGACATTGCTCACGACTACACCTTGAGACTGATCGATGAACACACTCTTGAGGTGGACATTACCAAAGACCGCAGTATTAATGAATTATTCGCCGCCCTCAGCGAAAAAGGTTTGCATGTGTTAAGTATGCGTAACAAAGCCAATCGACTGGAAGAATTGTTTATGCGGCTGGTAGAGAATAATGACAACGGAGGCGCGCAAGCATGAGCAGCCGTATGACAGAAAACTTGATTGGATTCCAGACTATCCTGATCCGCGAGATAAAACGCATATTGCGTATCTGGATGCAAACTTTATTACCACCCGCCATTACCATGACCTTGTATTTCATTATTTTTGGCACCCTGATCGGGGCACGCATCGGAAACATGGAAGGCTTTAATTACATGCAATACATTGCGCCTGGCCTGATTATGATGTCGGTCATCAGTAACTCCTATGGCAATGTGGTGTCGTC
>JABDMI010000090.1 GCA_013001575.1 Gammaproteobacteria bacterium | reverse complement strand
GTTTCTTTCAGTTTTTCTATGGTCTGGTCCAATACGCTCAAAGCCAGAGATTGCAATGAATCCAGATCAGGGACCGGTTCTTCCAGCACCCCTGGGAAACCGATGATCTCCGCAACACTGAGCTCTTTGATGGTTGAGTGATGTTGACCCAGTTGGGTTTGCAAATGGAATAATTGTTGAACACGGTCTACATTTAAACTCAGATCCTGCGCTCCCGAGTTTTTCACCTCGTATTTTAGATTCAGATCCAGCTTGCCGCGTTTAATGTGGGCACTGATTCGCTCGCGGAAGGCCGATTCCAGATCTCGCAACAGATCAGGTATGCGGAAGCTGATGTCGAGATAACGGTGATTGACACTGCGACATTCCCATACCAGACTTAATTGTTGGTTTTCTCCTTGAGCACGGGCAAAACCAGTCATGCTTTGTGTCATACGTATCCAGTAGTGTGAATTGATTAAAAAAGATTCATTTTATGAGTAAATTATAGGGAAAAAGTGTCAACAAATGCATTTTTTACTGGCGGTTGCCTGAATTGCGTACGATAATGAGCGATTAGGTATAGGCAATCAGTAAAGTTTCTGCTCTACCAAGAATTGGGCAGGTTTTAACTGATAATAAAATAAAGTGAATAAATAATATGTTCGTGCAAACGGATCAGAACCCGAGTCAAAATCACATGGATCAAAAGGGCATTGAGTGCAAATAGAGACCGCAAAAGCCAGTTTGTTGGGGGACCGGGAAGAAAACCAGGATCGCGTTGGTGTTCTGCGGCGTGGCGACAGCTTATTAGCTGTGGTGCTGGATGGTATGGGAGGCCACTCGCGTGGTGACCTTGCCGCACAAGTGGCATTGGACTGCATGCTTAAAAAATTTGCCGAGGCAAAACTGCCTTTAATGCAAGAACAACGCTTTTTATCCGAACTCATTTTTGATGCGCACGAAGCGGTTATTAAAGCCGGCGCTCAAATGTCGATGGACATGATGCCACGCGCCACCGCGGCGGTGTGCCTGATCCAGCGCGACCGCATGCTATGGGCACACGTTGGTGATAGCCGTTTGTACCACACCCGCAAAAACAAATTGCTCACCCGCACCCGCGACCACACCCACGTTGAAATGTTATTGCAACAGGGTCTGATCAAAGAATCCCAGATCAATGAACACCCCATGCGAAATTATGTTGAATCTTGTCTTGGTGGGGAAATTGAAATGAGTATTCTGACTGAGTCCGGTCCCATGACGGTTGAGGCCGGAGATCGCATCATGTTGTGCTCCGATGGATTGTGGAGCGCTTTCAGTGATACGGAAATTGCCGAACATTTATCACGTCATGATATGAAAACTCAGGACATGGTTGAAAATATGTGCGAACTCGCGGTTAATCGCTGTTTTCCAATGAGTGACAACACCAGTGTTGTGGTTCTCAAGATTAATGAGACATAACATCAACTAAATTTTAAGTTGAGTATCTATACCAGCAATTTTTAATGTCCCTATAGTCATTGGCCCAATAGTCACCGGACCAATAGTCACTGACCATACAGTCGAAACATACTCTGGCGGCTGGCTTAAGAACTATAATTCGTGTATTCAGTAATATTCCAGTATTTTCTTGTCGACATTTTTCATAAAGGCTTAACTCATGTCATTACGTCCCAGTGGTCGCGCCCCAGACCAGATTCGCAAGCTCGATTTTCAACGCGCTTTTACCAAACATGCACCGGGCTCGGTTCTGGTTTCCTGTGGCGACACCCGGGTTTTGTGTACTGCCAGTATCGAAGAGCGGGTACCGCCATTTTTACGCGGCAAGGGGCAAGGCTGGTTGACGGCGGAATACAGCATGTTGCCAGGTTCAACACATACCCGTTCCGGGCGTGAAGCGGCGCGTGGCAAACAAAGCGGTAGAACACAAGAAATACAGCGTCTTATCGGGCGTTCATTGCGCGCTGTTGTAGATCTGCAGGCACTGGGCGAGCGCACCATTACACTCGATTGCGATGTGCTCCAGGCTGACGGCGGAACGCGTTGTGCGTCAATTTCAGGGGCTTATGTTGCTTTACACGATGCGGTCGGTTATCTGATATCAAATGGCGAACTTAAAGCGTCGCCCTTGACTTGCCAGATCGCCGCCTTATCGGTTGGCGTTTATGGGGGCGTACCGGTCTGTGATCTGGATTATGTGGAAGATTCCAATGCGCATACCGATATGAATGTGATCATGAACGGTAAAGGCGGATTTATAGAAGTGCAGGGCACCGCCGAAGGGCAAGCGTTCCGGCGTGAAGAAATGGACGCTTTACTGGATCTCGCGGTGTCGGGCATTGCCCAAATCCAACAAGCCCAGCGCGACGTTTTGGGACTTTAATCAGTTATTGTGATTGTTTTATGCAAACTAAAACTAAAATTGTTCTTGCCAGTGGCAATCAAGGCAAGTTGAAAGAACTGCGTGAGATGCTCGCGTCCTTGGGTCTGGAAATTCTTTCGCAAGCCGATTTCAACATTCCCCCCGCCGAAGAAACCGCACCAACATTTGTTGAGAACGCATTACTGAAAGCGCGACATGTCAGTCGTGAAACCGGGTTACCGGCAATTGCCGATGATTCCGGTTTGTCTGTGGATACCCTGGATGGTGCTCCCGGGATATTTTCTGCTCGTTATGCAGGAGAACATGGTGACGATGCGGCGAATAATGCCAAGTTGCTTGAGGATTTAAAAGGCGTTCCCGAATTGGAACGCAGCGCAAGTTTTCGATGTGCCTTGGTTTTGGTAAGACATCCGAATGATCCAGTGCCAATTATTTGCGAAGGTATTTGGAACGGTCGAATTCTTATTGAACCGCGTGGCGAGAATGGTTTTGGGTATGATCCCTTGTTCTACGTTCCGGAAATGGAATGCGCTTCGGCAGAATTGGATAAAGAGACTAAGAATCGCTTGAGTCATCGGGGTAAGGCTATGCAATTGCTGATCCAGCATTTGACCTGATGAGATGACCATGATGCCCTTGTCTTTATACATCCACATCCCCTGGTGTGTGCGCAAGTGTCCGTATTGCGACTTTAATTCGCATCAGCAAAAAAATGAGTTGCCGGAATCAGAATATGTGCAGCGACTTTTGCAAGACCTGGAGTATGACCTCAGGCACTTTGACATTGATACCAATCAAAGAAAAATCCATTCCATATTCTTTGGTGGTGGAACGCCGAGTTTGTTCTTGTCCGATTCAATTGGGCGAATAATCGATGGTGTGAACGATCGAATCCAGCTCGAAACAGGATGTGAAATTACGCTGGAAGCCAACCCCGGCACTTTTGAAGCCGAGAAGTTTGCCGGGTTTCGGCAAGCCGGGGTGAATCGATTGTCCATCGGTATTCAGAGTTTTAATGATGAACATCTCAAAAAACTCGGGCGAATCCACAATGCCGATGAAGCAAAAAAAGCCATAACCACGGCCTTTGATTCCGGATTCGAGAACATCAATCTGGATCTGATGTATGCCTTGCCTGAACAGACGTATGACCAGGCCTTGTCTGATGTTGAAATGGCCTTGTCTTTTCCGGTCACGCATTTGTCACATTACCAACTAACCCTGGAACCGAATACCTTATTTGCAAAGTTTCCACCCAAGCTACCGGACGACGACTCGGCCTGGGCAATTCAGGATGCCTGCCAAAAGCTGATCGCTGAAAATAGATTCAAGCAATACGAAGTCTCGGCGTATTCAAAACTGGATAAGCAATGTCAACACAACCTGAATTATTGGCGCTTTGGCGATTATCTGGGGATTGGTGCTGGTGCGCACGGCAAGATTACAGACACGAGAGGATCAGTTCACCGCACTGCCAAACCCAGGCATCCCAAACAATATTTAGATAATGCTTTGGGTGATGATTTCATTCATGCAACAAAAGTTACCGCCAGTAACCTTGCCTTTGAATACTTTTTGAATCGATTGCGTTTGCAGGAAAGGTTCAGCTTGCAAGAATTCGCACAAATGACCGGACTGGATTCAGACACGGTTATCGAAAAGATAGATACGGCAAAAAGTCGGGAATGGTTACGGGTAGCGGATAGCAGTATTCGGGTCACACCCTTAGGGCAACAATTCCTGAATGATCTGCAGGCCCTGTTCTTGCCCTGAGAAAGCGAAATAAACCTTGCATATCCCGCCTAATCTTTGTACTATGCGCGACCTTTTTATGTCATGGCGTCGGTCGGACATCGACACCTTGAAGACACAGGAATAAGACTATGAAACCAGAAATCCACCCTAATTACTCGGCGATCAATGTGACCTGCAGCTGCGGGAATAGCTTTGAAACCCAATCTACGCTCGGAGATGACCTTAATGTAGAGGTTTGTTCCAAGTGCCATCCGTTCTATACCGGCAAACAGAAAATTCTGGACTCCGGTGGTCGAGTGGATCGCTTCCGCAAGCGTTACGCAAATCGCGGAAAATAAGTATTTCATTGAAATCAGATACTTATTCAAGAAAAAGGGCACTACGGTGCTCTTTTTTATTGTCTGGGCTTAAATATTAAATGTACATTAAATTGTACATAATTGGTCAAATGGGACAGACTGATGAGTCAATTTACTGCAAATACTTGTGTATTCGCCAAGGCTCTTTTATAAAGGTCGGCCATATTCTCATAAACCCTGTATTGGAAATCCCATGACCCGGTCAAATTCACTTCGTCCATCCATACTCCGACTGTTTTATGCCGGGGTGCTCAGCGCAGTAATGTTGCTTGGCGCTTGCGCCACCAATCCGGCCACCGGAGGGCGCGATTTTGTCTTAATGTCTGAAGATGCCGAGATTGCTCAAGGGCGTGAATTGCATCCCAAAGTCATGCAGGTGTATGACGAATACGATGATGCCGAATTGCAGGCTCTGGTCAAAAATGTCGGCACAACTTTGGCAGAGAACAGTGAACGCAATAATCTGATCTTCCGTTTTACTTTGCTCGATTCCGATCAGGTTAATGCTTTTGCACTTCCCGGCGGTTACATTTACATAACCCGTGGTTTGTTGGCGTATTTGAATTCCGAGGCTGAACTTGCTGCGGTATTAGGTCACGAGATCGGACATGTCACCGCCCGACACTCAGTGCGCCAACAAACCAAATCTACCCTGGCAGGACTAGCGGGTATGGCCGTTGCGATCGGTACCGGCAGCAGTGACGCCTATAATCTCTCGCAATTACTGGGCGCTGCGGTTCTCAGTGGTTATGGTCGCAAAATGGAATTGGAAGCCGATGCATTGGGCGCTCGATATCTTGCAAACAATGCTTATACGCCGCAAGCTATGATTGATGTGATCAGTGTGTTGAAAGACCAGGAAGTATATGAAAAAGATCGTGCCGTTAAAGAAAATCGTGAACCGCGGGTTTATCACGGTTTGTTCTCAACCCATCCGCGTAATGACACACGTTTGCAAGAAGTAATCGAGGAAGCTAGCAGTCTTGCGCCGGATGCGCCAGCAGTGAGTGTGGCCGAACGCGAAGCTTTTATTCGCATGCAAGACCAGATGCTGTTTGACAAACCAGCTAAAGAAGGCATAACCCGCGGCAACAGTTTTTATCACAAAGATCTCGACTTTGCGTTTGATTTTCCAGCTGCGTGGCGCGTGGAGAACTTCCCGGCCTATATTGATATTTACGCACCCGCTAATGCTGCGATCATACGTATGGGCACTGATGATTTGAATAAAAAGATCACGCCGCGCGAGTTTTTAATTGAGCGGGTCAAGGTCAAACGCATGCATTCCGACGAAGCGCTGGAAATAAATGGCATGCCCGCACATACCGCTATGGGTCGAGGTACCACTCCATGGGGCACTCGCGATATTCGTTATACCGTTATTTATCAGGGCGAGCGTGCCTACGTGTTCCAGTCGGCGGTCAAAGACAAGAATATGCATGCCGAATTTGATCCGTTTTTTCAGACCACCGCCGCCAGCTTTCGTTATATGAGTGACGCCGATACGGCAAATGCCAAACCGCAACGCCTGGTTTTGCATAGAGTGCAGGCTGGAGAAACGATTGAGAGTTTGACGGCAAATTCGCCGATTCCGGTCTACGCAGCCGAACAAATTCGCTTATTAAATGCGCTATATCCCGACTTACAGCCGCAATCCGGGCAGTTGATCAAGTTGGTGGAGTAGAGCAAACCGGTGTTTTTTCAGTAATCGCGCAAAATAGCCAAGCCGCGATATTGAGTTACGGCGCACCACTCCATATAATGCCAGCCCCTGCACGCTTGCCAGTGAATTTCCAATTGGATCAACATTATGAGTGATAAAAACTATAAATTAGCCAACCCGGACGCCAGTAAAGTCTCGGAGCTCCCTTTAGTCGAAGGCACCATGGGGCCTCCAGCGGTTGATGTACGCCGTTTGTACAAAGACCATGGAATCTTCACCTACGATCCAGGCTTTGGTTCCACCGTGAGTTGCAGTAGCGAGATCACTTTCATTAATGGTGAAGAAGGCGTGTTGTTATTTCGCGGTTATCCAATTGAGCAATTGGCCGGAAAAAGTTCTTACATGGAAGTCTGTTACCTGATGCTACACGGTGAGTTGCCAAGTAAGAGCGAGCTGGATGAGTTTGTCACCACCATCACCCAGCACACCATGATCAATGAATCCTTGTTGCGTTTCTTTAACGGTTTTCATCACAACGCTCACCCCATGGCGATGTTATCGGGAGTGGTTGGTTGTTTATCGGCCTTCTATCCGGGCGTTGACATGAATGACCCGCATGATCAAATGGTGTTCGCGCATCGTATCATTGCCAAGGTACCTACCATGGCGGCGGCTTCGTATAAACATTCACTGGGTCAACCGTTTGTGTACCCGAAAAATGATCTTGATTACACCAGCAATTTATTGCATATGTATTTTAGTGTGCCGCCGGAAGAATACGAGATTGACCCGATCGCAGCTGAAGCGCTGGATCTGTTATTTATTTTGCACGCCGACCATGAGCAGAATTGTTCAACCTCTACAGTTCGTTTGGCGGGTAGTTCGGGCACTAACCCGTATGCTGCTATCGCCGCTGGTATTTCAGCTTTATGGGGCCCATCGCATGGTGGTGCCAACGAAGCGGTATTGGCTATGCTGAATGAGATTGGTTCTACGGCTAACTTTGATAAATACATTGCCAAGGCCAAAGACAAGGAAGACCCTTTCCGTTTGATGGGTTTTGGGCACCGTGTGTACAAAAGTTTTGATCCGCGCGCAACGATTATTCGCAAGATGTGTCATAAGGTTTTGGAAAATCTCGGGCAAGTGGATACGCCATTATTCGACTTGGCACTCAAGCTTGAAGAAGTCGCGCTTAAAGACGAATACTTCATTAAGCGTGGCTTGTATCCGAACGTGGATTTTTATTCCGGCATTATTTACAAAGCACTGGGCATTCCTACCAACATGTACACGGTGATGTTCGCCATCGCCCGTACTGTGGGCTGGGTTTCACAGTGGATGGAAATGATGAACGACCCGCAACGCCGCATCGGACGTCCACGCCAGGTCTACACGGGTGCACCGAAACGTGATTATGTGGAAATTGGCCAGCGTTAAAACCAATCGTGTAATCAAATATACACAGGGCCGCTATATGCGGCCTTTTATAATTGCATATGTTTAAAAAGCCATTTGGAAAACTAAATATACATCAGGTGGATTGATCTTGGTCTAGTTACATAAGCTGAGTTTGCATCAAATGATTTAAATTCAAGCGCTTCATGGGCCGTGCGTTCTCCTTGGATAATGGCGCCTGACGTTGTAATTTGTGTGGTAAGACCAGAAGCTCGACCTTGTGCTCTTGAAAGTCGAATAAGAAACACGGATAGTCTGAATACAGTTCGCTATTAACTCGTAAACGTTTTTCACTCGCATCAAAATCCAGATGCTCGTCCATTAAAAGAGTTGCGATCACCCGCGGATTGTCGCAAAAAATATGCAAGGTGATCGGTGTGTGTGCGGTGGCGGTACCTTGCACAATGCGTCCGGTCAAGAGGGGGTCATAATCCTCGAACAATTTCATGCAATCAATTGCGGCTGCTTTTAATGTGCCTTGGCGTGATGCAGTATTCTGGGCATCAAAGAGTTGCTGGTATTCTCGCAAGGCCGCTTCAATTTCATCATTGCGCGGCATGGAAGATTTGATATCAAGACCCAGTTGATCAGCCGCTTTACGTTTGGCCAACTGGTAATCGCGAATCCCGTGTTCGGCGATTAATTTGGCGGCCTGTTGGGCGACGCGAATGCGTTGTTGTTGTGAGCGAACGGCTTTTCTTGCCATGTTTAGTACCTCACTTGTTCTGCGTACAGTTTGAGTATAATTAAAAACCGCGGACTGCGTTGTAATAGTTTTTCTTAATTCCTTATTTTGTAGAGAGCGTCCTGGTAATCCATTCAATGGATCAAAACAAGGACTCTTCTTCCAGTTCGACTGTTTCTTCGCCTTCTTCATCCACAACTATGGTTTCCTCGCCTTCGAAAAAGAAAATGTCGGCAATACTTTCTTCCTGAATGTCCGGAACGTTGTCAGCAAAAAATATTTCCTCCATGCCATCGGCATTTTCATCAGTCAGTCGTAAGCCGGTTTCCGGATTAATCTCCACTTGCACCATGCCATTGGGTAGATCATCAAAGCTGCTTACCGGGATGTCTTCGAGTGCCACACGCATAAAATCGATCCACATCGGTAAAGCCGCGATGGCACCAAATTCACGGTTACCGAGTTTTTGCATATCATCAAAACCGACCCAGCTTATGGTTACCAACGATGGCACAAAACCTGCGAACCAGGCATCGCGCTGATCATTAGTGGTTCCGGTTTTGCCCGCAAGGTCCGAGCGCTTGAGCGCCTGGGCCTTGGTTGCTGTGCCACGCCGAACCACGTCCCGCATCATGGATTGAATAATGTAAACATTTCGCGGATCAACCACACGGGGTGCGTAGGCACTTTCCGTATCCTCAACAGTTACATCATTTTGATCGTCTTCAAGGTTTTCCGGCACAAAAACCAATTTACTGCCGTCTTCGGTATCAAGCGTTTGCAAATTTACCGGGCACTTGGGGCAGGCCACTTTAGCCGCAGCTTCATACACTCTTTCGCCTTTGGAGTCTTCAATGTGATCGATGAAATATGGTTCGACTTTAAAACCACCGTTGGCAAAAATGGCATAGGCTTGAGCCATTTGTAGAGGACTCATGGCGGCGCTGCCTAAAGCCAGTGACAAGTCTTTGGAAATATTTTCAGCCGGAAAACCGAAGCGGGTTAAATAATCGACGGTGGGTTGAATGCCCATTTCACGCAGGATCCGGATCGAGACCAGGTTACGTGATTTGGTCAAGGCCTCACGCATACGCGTAGGGCCATAGAATTTTTGCGATGAGTTTTGCGGTCGCCAGGTGCTTTCCAACTCGTCGTCTTCAAACACCACAGGCGCGTCGTTAAATATACTTGCCGGATTAAAACCGTGTTCCAGCGCGGCTGAATACACAAAAGGTTTAAACGAGGACCCGGGTTGACGTTGCGCCTGGGTGACACGATTGAATTTACTTTTGACAAAATCGTACCCACCAACCAATGAAATGATCGCACCGTCCTTAGGGTCGAGAGCGATCAAAGCGCCTTCCGGCTCAGGCGACTGAGCCAGGCGTAATTCATTCTCGCCTTTGTCATTAAGGTAATCTCGCACATAAATAACCGCACCGGGGTTCATTAATTCACTCAGTGCTTTCGGTTCTTCACCTACACGATCACGATTGATTTTAGGTTTGGCCCATTCGATGGCAGCCTGGGTCAATTGATGTCGCTCACCATTGATGTCGACCAACTCAGCCACGTTGTCTTCAATACTTAGTACCAGCATGCCTTTAAGCATGCCGATATCGGGGAAGTCTTCGAGTAATTTTCGCCAATCGTTGCTTTGCATACTCTCAATGTCAGTGGGCAAATTCAGTTGACCGGCTAAACGACGAAAACCATGACGTTCGTCGTATTCGTGCAGGGCTTTGCGTAACACTTGGTTGGCTTGGTTTTGCAGGCTGCTATTGAGAGTTGTAACGATCTGATAACCGTCGGAATAAATGGCATCCCCGTACAGCTCAAGTGCTTGGTTACGAACCATTTCAGCGATATAGGGTGCTTCCACTTCAATTTCTGCACTGTGCACATAAGTTTCGATTGGAGCGAGGTTGGCTTCATCGTGTTCCGCTTGGCTTATGTAGTCCTGTTCGAGCATGCGGCGCAATACATAAGCGCGACGATTTTTTGCCGCCTCGGGATTCGACACTGGATTCAAACGAGACGGGGCCTGAGGGATGCCAGCGATGGTCGCGATCTCGTCCAGGCTTAATTCTTGCGGTGTTTTTCCATAATAAACACGGGCTGCTGCAGCCACACCATAAGCCCTCTGGCCCAGGAAGGTTTTGTTCATGAATAAGGTGAGAATTTCATCCTTGCTCATTTCTTGTTCAATCTTGAGTGCCAGGAAAATCTCCCGAATCTTACGCATGTAGTCTTTTTTACGACTTAAATAAAATTCTCGGGCCACTTGCATGGTGATGGTTGAACCTCCGACGCGTTTTTCACCAGTGGTGGTCAAGACCCACACAGCTCTGAGGATGCCACGATAATCCACCCCGGGATGTGCAAAAAAACGATCGTCTTCTGAGGCCACAAAAGCGTGCACCATTTGGGTGGGCACCTCATCGTAACTTATTGGAATTCTTCGTTTTTCCCCGAATTGAGTGATTAATTTTCCATCACGGGTCAAGACCCGCATGGGTTGTTGGAGTTTCACTTCTCTGAGGCTTTGCACGTCCGGCAGACTTGGCTTAACATACAGATACAAACCGACAATGGTGACAATTCCGAATAGGGTTCCAATTAGAATTAGACTAAAAAGGATTTTAAATAAGCGTTTTTTCATTTTTCAGTAGCTTTTCAATTGTGTAGTTTGGTAAAGTCGGTATTTAGATGCGGTGCAAATGAGTGCATTATAAGTCAAACTGGCATTGAAAATATGAACTAGATACTTGCAATGTAGCTTGTTTGTTATATAGTTGGACACATATTTTAAGGTCTTGTGGTATATTTGTTTCACAAGTTCCCGACATAAAAGGAAAAAAGGGTGTTTTTCAATAAGAAATCAAAACCAGTACTCGGTCTGGATATTTCCTCGTCTGCGGTCAAACTGCTCGAGTTGACCAAGACCAGTAAATCCTACAGAGTCGAGTCATATGCCGCTGAAGGCCTGCCTTCCAACGCGGTCAATGAGAAGTCGATCAGCGACGTTGAAGCCGTAGGTGAGGCGATACGTCGGGCGGTTAAGCGCTCCGGCACTAAACTCAATGACGTCGCCGTTGCCATCGCGGGTGACGCGGTGATCACTAAAACCATACAACTCGATGCCAATCTTCCAGATCGTGAACTCGAAGAACGGGTGTTAATGCAGGCCGATCAGTACATTCCATTCCCGATGGAAGAAGTACGCTATGATTTTGAAGTAATCGGCATTTCCGACAGAGACCCCGAGTTACTGGACGTGGAACTCGTTGCGAGTCGTATCGAGAATGTTGACGTCAGAACCCAGGCAGTACGTGCCGCAAACTTGAATCCAAAAATTGTGGACATCGAAGAATTTGCCTTGAGCAATGCCTGCGATCTTTTACGCTATCAAATGCCTAATCTGGGTGTTGAGGCAACCGTTGCAGTAATCGACTTTGGTGCAACTACTTCAACCTTCGCTGTGTTCAGTGACAATCGTGTGATTTATTCTCGCGATTTTAACTTCGGTGGTTATCAGCTGACCGAAGACATTATGAATACTTACGGACTGAGTTATGAAGAAGCCGGTAAAGCGAAAAAACTGGGCGGCTTGCCGAGTAACTACGAACCAGAAGTGCTGGATCCGTTTATGGATGATATGACTCAACAGGTCAATCGTGCGTTGCAATATTATCTGGCTTCAAGCCCGGATAGGGAGCAACCACAGCAGATTGTTATCTGTGGAGGCTGTGCCAACATCACCGGTGTAGACCTTGTCGTCAAAAGTAAAGTGAATACCAATGTCATCATAGGTAACCCGATTGGAAGCATGACTTTGAGTTCGCGAGCGAAAAGCCAGAAAATTGAAAAAGATGCCACAGCGTTATTGATCGCTAGTGGGTTGGCATTAAGGAGTTTCGACTAATGCGTAAAATTAATCTACTCGATTGGCGCACTGAAAAAGTCAATCAAGTTAAAAAAGAAACCGGGATCGCTGCAGGTGTCGCAGCAGGTCTGGGTTTGGCCGTTTGGTTATTGGTAAACCGGTATTACGTGGGCC
Organism: Gammaproteobacteria bacterium; assembly: GCA_013001575.1. Lineage (NCBI taxonomy): Bacteria > Pseudomonadati > Pseudomonadota > Gammaproteobacteria > Gammaproteobacteria bacterium. The sequence continues at coordinate 25,877 of JABDMI010000090.1, read as the reverse complement.
AGATTGACTTTCAGAATGAAAAGAATGACCACATTCAGAGTGAAATAAGGATTCTGGATCGGCAGATTGAAGAAGTGAAAACTTTGGAAGAAACTAAAAAACGCTTAATTGAACGTATGGAGATCATTAATCGTTTACAAAAAAGTCGACCGGAAGTAGTACGCCTGTTCGATGATATGGTTCGGATTATCCCGGACGGTACATTTCTACAATCCGCGGTTCAAAACGGTCGAACCATAAATTTTGTTGGTCAAACCGAATCCAGCACGCGTGTAGCGACGTTAATGCGAAATATAGAAGCGGCAGGTACTTTAAGAAATGCGGATCTGGTCGGAAGCGGAATCGTTCGCCGCACTGTAGGCCCGGTTAAGGTCAGCGAATTCAGATTACAGGCACAACAGGCATCTCCAACACCAGAGGAGGGTTCGCAATGAATTTCATAGAAGAACTTCAAGCCTTTTCTCAAGACCCCACTGATATTGGACATCGCAGCACGGTATTTCGATTTTCTTTGGTTGCCTTATTGTTCTTGGTTATAGCGGGAGCCGCGACCTATTACGAATGGGACAACAAAACCCCGGATCTGGAAGCGGCCAAGCAAAAACAAGAAACCCTGATGGCGCAATTCCGGGTTAAGCATAAAAAAGCCGTTAATCTTGAAGCTTATAAGAAACAATTGGCTGACATGCGTACCACCTTTGACAGCATGTTGAACCAGTTGCCAGGCAAAACCGAGCTGGATAATCTGGTTGTGGATATTTCAACAGTTGGTACCAGTGCAGGCCTGGATCAAAAACAGTTTCAAAAACAAAATGAGATTATGCGTGACTTTTATGCCGAGTTGCCCATAACCATTACTCTGGAAGGCTCTTATCATCAGCTTGCGGATTTTGTTAGTCGAGTTGCGGCTTTGCCACGCATCGTGACCTTACATAATTTTGATATTAAAAAAGCACCTGCGGCTAGAGGCAGTGCTGGCCGCTCCAGAGATAATGCAGAAAAACTGCAAATGAAGATCATTGCGAAAACTTACCGTTATCTGGAAGACGGGGAGGGCTCTTGATGAACAAAGGAAAACTCAAACAATTGGCAATCTGCCTGGTTATGTCCAGTTTGTTGATGGCCTGCTCAAATGATATGAGCGAACTTGAGCAAGCGCTCGATGAGATCAAGCGCACACCACCAGGTACTATTGAGCCGATACCGGAAGTCAAAGTGTATGAGAAATACGCTTATCAATCGGGTCTATTGCGCTCGCCTTTTACTCCGGATAAAGGCGAAGATGCCGATGGTGGAAATGGCGATGGTCCAAGACCAGATGCCAATCGTAACAAAGACTTCCTGGAAGACTTTCCTTTGGACAGTTTGTCCATGGTGGGCACCATCAGTAAAGACGGTATTGACTATGGACTGGTGTTAACACCAGATAGTTTGATCCATCAAGTTAAGCCAGGCGATTATATGGGCCAAAACGATGGCCGCATATTAGCTATAACAGAAACAGGAATCGTACTGAAAGAACTGGTTCCTGATGGACTGGGATCCTATCAATACAGGGACAACGAGCTACTTCTACCAGAAGATGAAGCATCATAAATTTGATAGACAAGAGTTATATTTTTTATACGGGAATAAAATTTAGTTTGCAGAATTACATTGCATCAGGACAGGTATACCATGCAGAGACAGAATAAAAACTTACTACAAAAATTGTTACCAGCACTTTCACTTGCGGTAATATTTTCCATGCCGCTTTCAGCTGGGCAGTTACAAAATGTCAGTGTTGTGGACATGAGTAACAATACAGTAGAAGTCAGGTTTCAACTTGACAGTGCCGCACCGCAACCGTTGAGTTTTACCATTGACTCGCCAGCAAGGATTGCACTTGACCTGCCGGATACTACGCTGGGCAATGTGAAAAAACGTAAATCTGTCGATGTTGGTGTATTGAATTCTATACTTGCAGCTGAGGCAAATGGCCGCACCCGAATAGTATTGAATCTCGATTCAATGCAACCGTATAAAACCCGAACAGAAGGAAACGATGTAATTTTGACTCTCGGTGGAGGAGCAAATACCAATTACAGTCCGGCATTCAATTCTGAAGCAGTGGTAAGTAGTCCTGCTCCCGCACAGTCGAATAATCAAACAACATCGCCAGATCCTGTAAGTTATTCAAGTGGCTATTCCGCAAACTCTGGCAGTATTAATGACATCGACTTCCGACGGGGTGAAGACGGGGCAGGTCGTATTGTTGTGAATCTTGCCGATGCCTCAACAAAAGTCGACATATCCGAAGAGGCCGGGAAAATTGTTGCAACATTCCAAGGGGCTGGATTACCTCCACGTCTGCAACAGCGTATGGACGTCATAGACTTTGGTACGCCTGTCACTACAGTTGACAGTATTACCCGCGATGGAAATACCCGTATGCTGATTTCGGCTAAAGGCGATTACGACCAGTTGGTTTATCAGTCAGAGAATGTATTTACTATCGAAATTCGAGAAAAAATTAAAGTCCCAACCGAATTACAATTACTTGAAGAGCGTGAATATACCGGCACACCGATAAACTTGAATTTCCAAAGTATTGATGTGCGTGCCGTATTGCAAGTTCTTGCCAGTAATGGTGATTTTAATCTGGTGGTTAGTGACAGCGTTACCGGCAATGTAACACTTCGCCTGCAAAACGTCCCTTGGGACCAGGCGCTCGATATCGTATTACAGACCAAAGGTCTGGATAAACGCACCAAGGACAATGTGATCCTGGTTGCCCCGGCGGCAGAATTGTCTGCTCAGGAACAACAAAAGCTTCAAGCCATTAAGGACCTGGAGCAGTTAGCACCATTACGCTCTGATATAGTACAAATAAATTATGCCAAAGCCGCTGACATAAAAGCCTTGCTCGAAGAAGGAAGCGGCAGCGGCGAAGATTCGACATCATTCTTATCTTCACGTGGTTCCGCAACGGTTGACGAGCGTACCAATACCTTATTGATATATGACACTTCGGATAAGCTTGAAGAAATTCGAGAGTTGATCGAAGTTTTGGATATTCCAGTCACTCAAGTGCTTATTGAGTCACGTGTGGTAGTTGCCAATACCGATTTCAGTCGAGAGCTTGGTGTGAGAGCCGGCTTCTCGTCCCTTTCTGATAACAGTCCAGACGGATTAATTTCTGTTGCCGGAACGAATAATGCAGCGGTTGAAACCATTAATTCAATTAACCCGGATGACGGATCATTTGAATATGCCGCTGACCGTTTGAATGTCAATTTGCCAGTAGCATCTCCGGCGGGCAGCATTGGGGTTGCCATTTTAAATGGCAGCTATTTGGTTGATCTGGAGCTTTCTGCCTTACAGGCCGAAGGGCGCGGAGAAATTATTTCCAGCCCACGAGTTACTGCAACCAATCAAAAAGAAGCATCGATTCTGCAAGGTGTAGAAATCCCGTTTCAAAATTCAGCGGGTGGCGGCGGTGGTGCCACGACCACACAGTTTAAAGAAGCCGTGCTGAGTATGAAGGTCACACCATTAATTACGCCCGATGATTACATCATCATGGATCTGGAAATTTCCCAGGACTCTATCGGTGAATTGGTTCCAGGGTCGAATGGTGGCTTTATACCTAGTATTGACACACGTGAGTTAATCACAGAAGTAAGGATCAAAAACGGTGAAACAGCAGTGCTAGGTGGTATTTATGAAACTGAAGCACGTGAGGGTTCCACCAAAGTACCGGTCTTAGGTGATCTACCAGTGCTAGGCGGATTGTTCAGAACCAAATCAAAGGATACAAATAAATCTGAAATGCTGATCTTTATCTCGCCAAAGATTATGAATGATAAAGAATTAGACCTCTAAACAAATCACAGAGTGATTAGGCAATTAATCACTTCAGATTAGATTAAAGTGCTGTATGCCCGACAATTCGAACATTATTCTTGTTGGGCCAATGGGTGCGGGCAAATCAGCCGTAGGCAAACTGCTCGCATCCAGACTTAGTCGTCAATTTCACGATACTGATCACAATATTGTCGCTCGTACAGGCGTCGATATCAGTTATATTTTCGAAAAGGAAGGCGAGGAAGGATTTCGCAAACGTGAAACCGAAGTTATTGGCCAGCTGTGTAGTAAATCCAATGTTTTAATATCAACAGGTGGCGGTTCTGTCGTCAAGCCGGAAAATCGCAAGATCATAGCTGAGTCTGGCTATGTAATTTATCTGCATGCCTCAGTCGCCCAACAAGCAAGGCGCACCAAAAAGAAAGACAATCGCCCACTATTGAGATCTGATGATCCTAAAAAAATATTGGCACGTCTGATGCAGGAGAGAGAATTTCTATATCGCGATGTCGCTGATCTGGTGATCCAAACTGATGGTCAAAAAGTACCTAAAGTTGTTGAAAGTATTTTAAATGCAATGGAAAAAGTGAATACGAAAAAACCAGATTCTTCTCAAACCAATATTTCGGTTTCCACAAAGAGTCGTAAATACAATGCGACAGTCATAAATTGCGAGTTTGAAGATGATCAGGCCTTGGCAAAGTTGGCTGCCGAACCCCTCGTTGTTGTAACCGACGAAAATTTGGACAAAGTATACCGTGAAAAAATTGAACCACTTTTGAATCCGGCGGCCTGGTTGGTGGTACCCGCTTCTGAGAGCTCCAAGTCATTTGATCATTATCAATGGCTATTGAATGAGTTATTGGCACTTGGCGTGAAACGTGACACTACACTTGTGGGGCTTGGTGGAGGCGTGGTAGGGGATCTTACTGGATTTGTTGCAGCAACGTTCATGCGTGGAATGCGATTAGTTCACATACCAACAAGTCTGTTGGCCATGGTTGATTCCTCGATTGGTGGCAAAACGGGAATCAACATGCCGCAAGGCAAAAACCTGATTGGCTCTATTTATCAACCCTTTGGCGTTTTGTGTAATTTACGCTTTCTGAAGACCTTGCCCGAGAGAGAGTATATTTCCGGCCTTGCGGAAGTCGTTAAATACGGACTAATTTACGACATTGATTTACTTGAACTACTGGAACAAAACTGTGACTCAATTCGCATGAGAGATCTTGCTGTCTTGAGCAAAATAGTACAACGATGTATTGCAATCAAGGCCGAGATTGTAGAAAAAGACGAGCAAGATCATGGCTTAAGGATGTTGTTAAATTTTGGCCATACCTTTGGTCATGCAATTGAGGCCTTGCAGGAATATTCCGGATTTAAACATGGTGAGGCGGTAGCAATCGGCATGTGCATGGCGGCAGATTTATCTTCAGAGCTTGGTCATCTTAAGCAATCGGAGCTTAGTCGCGTTAAACGCATAATCAGTAGTTTAGGTTTGCCCACTGCGTGGAATGAATTCAATATACAAAATTTCATTAGCCTGACTAAAGGCGATAAAAAGAATACCTCGGATACGCAGCGATTCATATTATTAAAAGCATTGGGTGAAGCCTATATCGATGAGTCTGTATCCAATGTGCAATTAAAAAAGATACTTAGCCAGTATAAAGAACAAAACACGACTCATCGGCAAAGCGCTTGATGAGCAAAGAATTGCCGTCTACAAATTTTCTTGCTCCTTACGCCGCTAGTGCGGATAAATCGCTTGGACGTGTACACGCAGAACCCCAGGACGCACACAGAAACCCTTATCAACGGGATCGTGATCGCATCATTCATGCCAATGCTTTTCGACGCCTGATGTACAAAACCCAGGTTTTTGTGAATTTTGAAGGGGACATGTATCGCACACGTTTAACCCACTCTCTCGAAGTCGCACAAATCGGTCGCAGTATTGCTTTGGCCTTAAATCTGAATGAGGCACTCACGGAAGCGATTTGTCTGGCTCATGATCTCGGACACACTCCCTTCGGCCACGCAGGCCAGGACGCATTGAATACATGCATGCGCGATTACGGCGGGTTTGAGCATAATTTTCAATCCCTGCGTACCGTGGATGAACTTGAACAGCGATATGCCTCATTCAAGGGCCTGAATTTGATGTTCGAGACCCGGGAAGGCATTTTGAAGCATTGTTCCAGACGTAACGCCAAACAGCTTGGGGAGCTAGGACAGCGCTTCCTGCGTCGTGAACAAGCATGTCTGGAAGCACAGATCGCGGATATCGCCGATGCCATCGCCTATAACAATCATGATGTGGATGATGGCTTGCGTGCAGAAATTTTACATGTCGAAGGTCTGTGTGAAACCGAGTTATTTGCCGAACAATGCGAAAAGGTTCTCGAGTTGTATCCAGGCTTGAATGGCAGTTTATTGCATAATGAAATAATTCGACGAATGATTAATTCCGTTGTAAGCGATCTGATCAAAACCTCGACTGAAAGAATAAGTGTAGCCGCACCAGAAGATATATATGCAGTACGCAAACACCCGGAAAAGTTGATTGCCTTAAGCGAAGGCATGCTGAAAAAACATTTGGCTTTAAAAAAGTATTTGTTTAAAAATTTCTATCGTCATCCCAAGATCGCCGCCATGAATCAAAAGGCAGAAAATATTATCGCTACTTTATTTCGAGCCTATTTCAGTGATCCTGAATTACTGCCTAAAGAGCATTTACATAAAGCAACCTATTCAACATCCGGTGCTCCGGACGAACAAAAGGCACGTGCCATTGCCGACTATATTGCCGGTATGACCGATCGTTTTGCCCAACAAGAATTCGACAGACTTGCTACTCAATAAAGACATCAAATCTGGTATGTATCGGCAGGAACGGGTCTGGCGGTGTAAAATAGACCTAAATTTAATTTAAAAAAACTATTCATGCAGTCTTCACCTCTGAAAAATGATCGTTTGATCCGGGCCTTGCTAAAACAAGCTGTTGATAAAACTCCTGTCTGGATCATGCGACAAGCTGGTCGCTATTTGCCCGAGTACCGTAAGTTGCGGGCAGAGGCTGGCGATTTTATGTCAGTGTGTACAAATCCCGAGCTGGCTTGTGAAGTTACTTTACAACCATTAAGACGTTTCGATCTTGATGCGGCAATCTTGTTCTCGGATATTTTGACTATCCCGGATGCCATGGGACTGGGCTTGTATTTTGTGACCGGAGAAGGGCCACGTTTCAAAACACCTGTGCGTGATCTAGCTTCAATTAAGAAGCTGAATGTTCCCGATATGGGTTCAGATTTGGCCTATGTGCCAAATGCGGTCAGCACCATTAGAAAAGCACTGGATGGAAGTGTGCCATTGATTGGCTTTAGTGGCAGTCCATGGACATTGGCCTGCTATATGGTGGAAGGCGGACCCAGTAAAAATTTTTCACGGGTCAAGGGGCTGCGTTATCAAGACCCGCTCGCCATGCATGCCTTGCTTGATGTGTTGGCAGATGCCTGTATTGATTATTTAAATGCCCAGATTGAGGCCGGCGCACAAGTTTTACAAATATTTGACTCTTGGGGCGGGGTATTGAGTCCCGCAGATTACCAAGAATTCTCTTTGTATTACATGCATAAGATCATCGCGGGTTTGCACAAGGAATATGCCGGACAAAAAATCCCGCTTATTTTGTTCACAAAAAACGGCGGACATTGGCTGGATACGATGATTGATGTTGACCCGGTTTCACGACCGGATGCTGTCGGACTGGATTGGACTTACTCAATTGCGCAGGCCAAAAAGTCACTTGCCGGGCAGGTGGCAATCCAGGGTAATCTGGATCCATGCGCTTTATATGGCAGTCCAGAGAACTTACAAACCGCTGCCAAAAAAGTCTTGGACGATTTTTATTCTGTTGATGAATCGGCGACCGGGCATGTGTTTAATTTAGGGCATGGCATACACCCGGGCATTGATCCGGAACAAGTAAAACTGCTAGTGGATACTGTGCATGCTTACAGCAGTGAGTTACATAAAAAAACCAGATAATGAATCCAGGCTTTAACGAGGAGCAACAAGCCCAGCGCTTACGGCGCATGAAATTTGTGGCTACCGGTTTGTTACTCCTGATGGCTGTAATATTTGTATTAACCCATTATTATAGAGCCGAGTGGCCATGGTTGAGTTATGTCAGGGCCTTTTCCGAGGCGGCCATGATCGGCGCCATTGCCGACTGGTTTGCAGTCACTGCCTTATTCAAGCATCCGCTCGGAATTCCTATACCTCATACCGCAATTATTCCTAAAAGAAAGAATGAGATTGGTGCATCGCTAGCCGATTTTGTAAAACAGAATTTTCTGGTTGCCGAAGTGCTGGAGCCTCGTATGCTGCAAGTGCATTTTTCCAGACGTATTGGAAACTGGATGCAGCAAGGGCAAAATGCCAATCGTATAACCCAGGACTCAAAAGTTTTTATGCACTGGATCTTTGAGGCGCTTGATAATGAGGCGATTCGCGATTTTGCCCGCGAACATTTACGCCAGAGCATACAAGATATCAAAGCTGCACCGATTTTGGCCAGGGTTCTTGAATTGTTAACCATCCATAATCGCCATCAGAACATTATGGACTTGGCCTTACGCAGTGCATGGCAACATTTACAAGCCAATAAACACAAAATACGCAACAAGATCGATAATCAAAGTCCATGGTGGTTACCATCATTCGTGGATCGCGAGATCTACGACAAGCTCACCATCGAGATCGAACAAACGATCCTCAAGATCGGTAGTGATGATACGCACGAGGCTCGCAACAAATTCACGGAAGGCATGCAGGAGTTTATCGAACGTCTCAAAGAAGATCCGGATCTGATCGCACGCGGCGAGGAGATCAAGAACGAATTACTTGAGCACCCAGCCGTGCAGGGTTATATGACTGATATGTGGTCATCGGTAAGTCAATATCTGTTATCCGAGGTGGATAATGAAAATTCCGAATTACGCATAAAAATAGAATCCGGAGTCCAGGCATTTGGGGTGGCTTTGCTGGAAAACCCGACGCTAAGTACGCAATTGGATGAATGGCTACAAAACGCCGGCATGCATTTGCTTAAACAATACCGCGACGAGATAAGCGAAGTTATTACCGAAACCATTCAATCCTGGGACCCGCAAGTGACCAGCCAGCGGGTCGAACTGCAAGTCGGTCGGGATCTGCAATTTATACGAATTAATGGAACCCTGGTTGGAGGCTTGGTCGGTCTGCTACTATATACCGCGACGACCCACCTGATGTGAGCACTGCAGCAACATTAAAGAAAGAAGAATACTATGAGCTTTATTCAAAAACTAGAGATACGTTGGCATGAACACAAGACCCTGGTGTGTGTTGGTCTGGACCCCGATCCGGTACGCTTTCCGGAAATTATCGGAGATGGTCCCGATGCCATTTTTGCGTTTAGTCGGGCAATTGTCGATGCCACGGCGGACCTGGTTTGTGCCTACAAGCCACAGATAGCACATTTCGCATCGCTTTCTGCCGAAGATCAACTTAAAGATATCATCGATTATATTCACAGCGAGTATCCGGACGTGCCGGTCATCCTGGATGCCAAGCGCGGTGATATCGGATCAACCGCCGAACGCTATGCACGTGAGGCCTTTGAACGCTATCAGGCGGATGCCGTGACTGTGAATCCGTATTTGGGCATCGATGGCGTAAAACCCTTTACCGATTATGCCGATAAAGGGGTTATTCTCTTATGTCGGACTTCTAACCCAAGTGCACGGGAATTCCAGGATCTGGATGTAGGAGGTATTCCTTTATACGAACAAGTCGCCACTACGATTGCCAACAACTGGAACCAGAATAACAATTGCGCTTTGGTGGTTGGTGCTACCTGGCCCGAACAATTGGGCAAGATTCGCAAGATCATCGGCGACATGCCAATCTTGGTGCCCGGGATCGGTGCTCAAGGCGGTGATCTCGAAGGTACTCTACGGCATGGATTGAACAGCCAACAAGCCGGGCTGATCATCAGTTCTTCACGCGGAGTGCTTTATGCAAGCAAGGAAACCGATTTTGCCCAGGCAGCACGTATCGTGGTGAGTGAAATGAATTCTGTGATTCAACAGACAATCGATGATCTGTAAGCTGGCAAATTAATGGCAGGGTAAAGTAAAGGTTGCAACAACCCCTTTACCGGAATTTTTTAAATCAATGGATCCGCCATGCAGGGAGGCGACTTCCTTGACAAAACTGAGGCCCAGACCGGTACTTTTTTTCCCATCTTTTCTTGGTAAAGAATAAAAACGTTCAAACAATCGTGGTTTTGCGTAGTCGGGAATAGTTTCACCAATATTTTCTATTTGTACACTTAATAAATCTTTGTTGATCGTCATTCTGAGTTGAATACAGGTTTCTGAACTGGCAAAATCGATGGCATTATCCAAAAGATTACTGAGAGCCTGTTGTAAAAGAAAGCGTTCACCATGGACCGCTACGTTCTTACTGAGCGGTGAAAAATTGATATTCAGATCTTTAGCCTGAAGTAATGAAGTTTTTGATTCAATCTCCGTAGCTATCAGTTGTTGTAGGTTGATGGGCTCTACGCTTTCCAAAAATTGGCGTTTTTCAACCGAAGCAAGCTTCAACAGTCGATCAATAAATTGACGCAGGCGATCGGTTTCGTGTTGTATGTTGCCCAAAAAACGTTGTTGCTGGATACTGTCCATGTTTTCTTCTTGCAACAGCTCTGAAGCTCCCTGAATTGTCGCAAGCGGGCTTTTCATTTCATGGGTAAGCGTATGGATGTAATTTTCTACATAAGACTTACCTTCAAGTTCTTCTCGCATGGCTTCTACCGCTGTGGCGAGCGTGTCCAGGCCTTTTTCACGCAACACCGGAGCTTTTACTCTCTCACCTTTACGTACGGCTTCAACATACTGAATCAACTTGCGAATCGAGCGGGTCAGAATAAATGCCGTGACCAGTCCTAGGATTAATCCCAAGACAAGCAAAATCACGCCTTGTCGCCAGATCTTGTTTTTATTCAACTCAATAACTGGTTGAAAACTGACATTGGGTTTTCCAACCGTTAACACCCCATGAATTTCCGACCCCCATTTGATCGGTGCGGCAACGTACATTACGGTACTGAGTGGGTCGTCAATGTCAGAACGTGAGGTTCTTGCGCCATATTCTCCGCGTAAGGTGCGAGCTACGTCTCGCCAGTTACTGTAATCTTTGCCGAGTTCTTCGGGATTGGTGTGGAAAACCACTTTCCCGGCGTTGTCTGTGATATAGACCTGGAAGTCGGGACTTTTTTTATCGTGCAAATATATTTCGGCATTCAGTTCACGCGCCCTGTAACGCTGCAGGGCATTGGAAAAAGCCACCGTGGTCAGGGCACCATTATCCAGATCACGTGCAACAACTTCGGCGAGTAAGTTGGCAGTATCCACCAATGCATGTTCCGCCGACTGGCTCATGCTCGGTTGTAACTCATCTACCACGCTATTGAGTAGCCAATATGCACCAATAGCCACCAATAAAAAGTAGGCCAGAAAGATTCGTACACTGAGTTTCATTATTGTCGAAGTGTGTTTATTCGAGAGTGCAGCTATAGCCCAGACCGCGGTGGGTCTTGATCGGATTCAAATTCTCATCCACATCGCGAAGCTTGGCACGTAAGGTTTTAATGTGGGTATCAACCGAGCGCTCAAAGCTGCCCGTGGGTTCTGTCCAGACCTTGTCCATCAATTGCGCCCGACTGAAGACTCGCTCTGGTTGTGAGAGCAGGGTTTTCAATAACAGATATTCGTACCGGGTCAATTCCAGTAATTTATTTTGATAACTGATCCGGGCTTTCTCTTCTTCAACTAAAAAGCCTTTTTCCATTGCGTCTTGGCCGGAATTTTGAGCTGTAGAAGTGCGACGCAAAATCACTTTAACCCGGGCAACCACCTCACGCGGGCTGAATGGTTTTGTCACATAATCGTCGCCGCCAATCTCCAAACCCACAATGCGATCAACTTCTTCGGTGCGTGCCGTGAGAAAAATGATTGGCACTTGTGAGGTTTTGCGAATGCGTTTGCATAATTCAAAGCCATTGGTATCCGGCAAACCCACATCCAGGATGACCAGGTCAGGCGCCCAATCAGTTAATTTGGAATACCCGTCTTCAGCAAGCCGTTCCCAGTGAACATTGAATTGCTCGGTTTTAAGCGCATACACCAGATTATCGGCAATACCGGGTTCGTCTTCAATGATAAGTATTTTTTGCATGGCATTATTATAGCCTCGACTGCCAATCAGGATGTTTAAAATCGGCATTCGCCTGCTCCAGTTCTGAATGTGTTGGAATTGCAATGATTTCGTAGCGAAGGGGCCCATTGGGGTTTACGGCATCAAATGGATAACAGGTGATCAATCGCAGGACTTCTTGAGTTGAGTCCAGTTCCAGGCTTTGCTTGTTGGAATCCACAATACGTGCAGTGGTAACTCTGTAAGTGTACTCATGTCTGTGTGTATCCTGGACCTTGATCTCTTCACCCAAAACCAGATTTTTCAATTCTGAAAAATGTGTGTCACGATGAGCCGCAATTACGATCTCTTTTCCTTCACCGGGCATGGCGCTGGCATTCATGTGGGCAGGACCAAATGCCAGTGACTGCCCGTGCATGCCGTGTAGCACAAACTGTTTTTTACCACTGGCGAATTCCAGCCTGAGTACTGGCCATGTATCTGCCCATGACCAGGGCTTTTTTAGTTGTTGATTATTCAGACTCTGTTGCCAGGCCTCGGCAATCAGGTATTGTGCGATGCGCGCTTTGGCCTGAATTTTTATGATCTGTACGGTGCAAAACATACTCACCAGTAACAAACCGATAATCGCAATATTACTTAGGTTCATCGCTTTATCCAACTAACTACATAAATATGTCTATAGCGCACTATGACAGCAAAGGACAAACTTAGTAAGACGAACAAATACCATAAATTCAAACCACTGGCAGTGCCCGGATAACGATGACCCTTGGGTTGTAAATTTGCCAGTTTTTCAGATGCCAACTTTTGATCTTGCTTGCGTACGGTGCTTTCATCCACGGCCACAAAGCTTGTGAATTTACTTAGCAAATGATGTCCTAAGGCCACATCAATAATTTGTGGCTTTATACTTTCTTCGCTCTGGCCTCGCACCATTTCGTCCATGAGTGATTCAATTTTTTTACGCGCCCAGAGACTGGATACACCGGGATGCTGTTTACTGGAGTCGAGAGTTAATGTGCTGACCCAGATGCTGTTATTGAGGCCTTTGACCGTCACCCAGCTTGGCCGATGATTAAATTTGACCGGTACGATCAGTGCTTCACCGGCATAAAGATCCGGTATTTGTTGAGGCCATTGTTCAATATCAATTCCAGTCGGAAATTCCAGTTCAATATTTTGCAGTAAAGGTGAACCAATTTTGGCGAAGAGTTCCGACATTTGTGGTTGTACGTCATGTAATGAACCAATGTATGTAAAGCTGCCCCGGCCAAAATCAGCGGCTTTACGCATAAAATACGAATTTGGTGCGGACCCGATTCCGACAGTGAATAGGCGCGAGTTACCCAGCTTCTCGTGTAATAGGGTTAATAACTGTTGTTCATTACTGACGGCGCCATCGGTAATAAACACAATTTGTTTTAAAAAATTTCCATCAGCTTTCATTTCCAAGGCAGAGCGTAAGGCCCTTGCCATTTCCGTTCCGCCGCCCGCACTCAACTTGCGAACAAAGTTTTTTGCAAGCCGTATATTATCTTGACTTGCTTCTTTTGGCTGTGTAAATAGATTCGTATAGCTGGAGTCAAAATCAATAATATTGAAACGCTCATGAGGAGCGATATTATCGAGTGCAAATATTAAACTTTGTTTGGCTTGCTGCATGGAGGCACCGCCCATTGAGCCGGAACTGTCGATTATAAAAATAACTTCTCGCGGAAGTGATTGTGTCTTTTGTCCGGGTTCAGGCGGACTCAGGACCAGTAAACCATATTCTTCACCTTCAATAGTTTCAGTAAAGAACTGGGCACGATTCTCTGTGTTTTCATTCAGTGTCCAGCGCAGCACAAAGTCCTGGTCCATTGACACGCTGTGTTTGGTGAAAGACAGGTGTCGCACCCGGTCAACTGTTTCCTGATCGATTTTTTGATACAGGCTTCGGACTTCATCATCAAAATTCATTTCATGCATTTCAACTTGTATATTTATAGGATTTATCACTCTTTCACCAGCTTGTTTAACTTGTGGCGGGAAAATAGCCTGCTCCAAATTTTTTATTTCATGGTTTGCAGTTGAATCAGGCTCAACAGTGTTTTCCGTTGCTCTATTATCATTTTTCAATCTTTGCTCAATGGGTTGGTAGCGGGGAGTCAGGGTTGTGGGCAGGCGATATTCATAGTGCTTAACCTGGCTGGTTTCATCAGATTGCAAAATGAGTGTCTGGTTGAAGCGCAAAATGACCGTTACAGTTTCTCCTGCTGGAATGTTTGCCACTGAGGTTGTGAACAGGTTAGGCCTGGATTGCTCAAGCAATGCGGCACGTTTTCCCTGGCGCTTGGCTTGCACATAAATGCGCTTGGCATGTTTTTTTTCCATGATCTTGCCAACAATACTGCGCTCGCCGATGTGTATTTCCATGGCCTTCACAGCGGAATTCTCTGCTAGAGGAAATACATAGATGCTTTCGGCAAAATCCAGACCAGTATTATTAAAGCTCTGGCTAATTTCTGTAGTAGCGATGGGCCCACTAATACTGACCTTAGCTTGTGTGCTATGCAGGGTAGCCACTTGATAGCTGTCCTGCTTGTTATTGCGCATCAACAATGTGCCGGTCCCCACGCCGTTAAGCATTGCATGATTGTTTTTGGTTTTGACAGTTTGATCTGAATGATCGGTTGCGTATACGGTCTGTGTAATTAAGCAAACCAGTAAAGTAGACAAGATTAAATAAAAATAAAAGTAGGATCTGAATTTTTTATTGGATAGTCGCATGACGTATTCCCTGTGGAGATAAGTTCAGGTTCTACTTTGCCTGCGCTATGTGTACGGCTTATGATTGCTGTTTGTCTATTTTGTGTTTATTGTGTGAACTGTGACAGAGTGTGGCTTCCAGGCAATTGAAATCAATGTGTATTGATAATACTTGCTGGAAGAAGCCGGATCGTACATATCAATAAAAAAGCCGACATTGATGTCGGCTTTTAATGTTAACTTTGAGCTTCGTCGCGTAGGTGCCTTCGTAAGATCTTGCCAACATTGGATTTGGGCAATTCATCTCTGAATTCCACATGTTTGGGCACTTTATACGCTGTCATGTTTTCGCGGCAAAACTCAATGACTTCTTTTTCTGTCAATGCAGGATTGTCGCTAACGACAAACAATTTGACCACTTCGCCCGAACGTGGATGCGGCACACCTACGGCAGCTGCTTCGACAATATTTGGGTGGGTTACTGCAACTCCTTCCACTTCATTCGGATAAACATTAAAGCCTGAAGTCAGGATCATATCTTTTTTTCGATCCGAGATATAAAAATATCCCTTGTCATCACAATGCCCTATGTCACCGGTACGTAACCAGCCTTCCGGGAAAAATGTTTCCGCTGTTGCATCGGGTCGGTTCCAGTAACCTTTCATGACTTGTGGGCCTTTGATGCAGATCTCGCCGGTCTCGCCTATGGGCAGTTCTTCTCCGGCTTCATTACGAATACTGAACTCGGTGGAGGAGATTGGCAGACCAATCGAGCCATTAAAGCCCAGATTATTCATCGGGTTCATACTGGCTGCCGGTGAGGTTTCGGTTAAGCCATAGGCTTCCAGAAGCGCGACCCCGGTTGTGTTTTGCCAGTCTTCCGCGACGGCTTTTTGTACGGCCATACCTCCACCAAGAGTCAAGCGTAAGGCACTGAAATCAATATCTCTAAACCCGGGGGTGTGCAATAGCGCGTTGAACAAGGTATTCACTCCGGTGATTGCGGTAAAGCGAGTGTTCGCCAGGGTTTTAACAAATCCGTCAAAATCACGAGGATTAGTGATTAATATGTTTTCCGCGCCCAGCTTCATGAACACCAGACAGTTCGCCGTGAGCGAAAAGATGTGATACAAAGGCAAGGCAGTGATAATTGCCTCGTCACCCTCTTTGGTTTTGGTGCTGATCCAGGCCGAGGCTTGTTGCAAGTTAGCCACCATATTGCCATGCGTGAGTTGTGCCCCTTTTGAAACCCCGGTTGTGCCGCCGGTGTATTGCAAAAATGCAGTATCCTCAAGACTGAGTGCGACCTC
Source organism: Gammaproteobacteria bacterium (assembly GCA_013001575.1). Lineage (NCBI taxonomy): Bacteria > Pseudomonadati > Pseudomonadota > Gammaproteobacteria > Gammaproteobacteria bacterium. The sequence goes on along the minus strand of JABDMI010000090.1, from coordinate 9,699 downwards.
ATCCATTTCTTGCCATTTTCCTTCAGTCATGGCTTTTTTGTATGTGGTTGACCCAGGCAGACTCCAGGTGGGCACCATTTTTTTGATGTACTTAACCGCAAAACTCATCAATTTACCCTTTAGCCCGGGTAAAGCATCACCAATCTGGGTGGTAATTACTTTTGATACGTCGGCATTGGCAATCACCTCTTGTAATACATGGGCAAAATTTTCCAGGATCAGGATGGTCTTGGCACCTGAGTCTTTCAATTGGTGTTCCAATTCTCGTGGCGTATAAAGTGGATTGACATTGACGACTACACCACCAGCGCGTAATACGCCGAAACAGGCAATTGGATATTGCAACAAATTTGGCATCATGAGGGCGACGCGGTCACCTTTTTTCAAGCCAACAACTTTCTGCAAAAAGGCCGCAAAGTGCCGGCTTTGCTCTTCCAGCTCGCCATAGGTAATAGATTTGCCAAAGTTGGTAAATGCTTTGTTAGCATGAAATTTGGCACAACTTTTTTCGATAATGTCTTTTAATGAACTGAATTCGTTAAGGTCTACCTCGTGTGGTATTCCTTCGGGGTATTGTTCAAGCCAGATCTTTTCCACAAATTGCTCCTTAATAAGGCCAGCTAATTGATTTTTATTAACAATAGTGGCATGGTTTGCCTATCACGCTCAATTTATGACGTACAGTATTATTACCAGGCGCGAAAAATCATCTGGGTACTATATATCAAAGGGGCATAAATTTGGAAAAAACCCTAATAAAATATGCCAAACAAGCAAAAAGCATTTTGGAAAAATAAGAACTTGCATGAATTCTCTTCCACCGAGTGGGAGTCTTTATGCGATGGTTGTGGACGCTGCTGTTTGCATAAATTACTGAACCTAGAATTAAATAAAACATTTTACACTTCAGTTGCATGCCGTTATTTAGATACCGAGCTGTGTCGCTGTACCCAATATTCAAAACGCCAAGAATTGGTGCCCGATTGTATTAAAGTTACCCCGCAAATGCTTGAGCAAGATGCCAGCTGGTTACCAAAAACCTGCGCTTACCGACGTCTAGCCGAGGGTCGCGATATTCCGCGCTGGCACCCGTTAAGAACCGGGCGCAAAGAAAGCGTGCATGAAGCCGGTATATCGGTGCGGGGTCGTTGCATTTCCGAAGCAGGTATTGCGGATGAGGATCTGGATGACTATGTGATCGATTGGATCAGACCCTGAACTTTACAAGCACATTAGCATCATCGGGCTTGATTCTATAAAATCAAATCTAATCGCCAGCTTTTTTATCAAAAACTTGTTCTTTGACAGAGCCATTGATCTCATGGCGAATGGCTTGTAATGAAGGGTCTTGTCCGGCATTTGCAGCAGCCACGACCTTATTGTCAATCCAGTCGAGAATATCTGTCCAAATGTGGTCAATATCCTTTTCACTTGGCATAATACCCGCATGTTTTAATTCGACGGTTAGCATGGACAGATTTTTATACACGCCAACATAGCGACCCATAGAGCCCGGATAGGTGCCCAGTAACTTTAATTGCAATGGACCTACATTGGGTGGTGGCTCTATCGGACCATCAGCATCCACAATGCCGTAGGGTGCATGTATGGAAATGACCGCATGCGGCTTGAATTCATCAAATTGACTTACGATCCACTGAGTTTCGTTTTCGCTGCCCGACGCCGGCCCCGGATAGCGTCGTTTATCACTATAGCGTTTTTCTTTCCAGAATTTGTGCGCCAATTCGTCCCAGTCGGGAGTTGGAAAATTCCGGTTCAGATCAACGGCATTGGCGTTCATTCGAGTGGATTGGCCATCAGGTTGTAATAAACCGTCAGGATTAAGTACCGGAATTACACGCCAATGAAAGTCATTGGCGGATGCATTTTCACTATTTTCATTATTGGCAGCATAGGTCTTGGCAAGTTTATGCAGCCATTTAAAGGCAATACTTACGCCACTGAATTCATCACCATGAATTCCGCCTATTAACATAATACGGGTTTTCTCTCTTTTGCCAGCAGTGTAAAAATCACGGAAGGCCAATGGCCTGTTTTGGTTACTTACAGCTCCGCTGTGATTTAAATTTGCCGACATGCATTCTTGCAAATCTACAGATCCGAGTTTTGCATGAATGCTCATACAAAGTTCATCGAGTGCTTTTTGCCTGGCTTCAATCTCTGCACTTCGTAGAGCAGGCGTAACAATAGGCTTGGTATTTTGACTTGATGATCGAGAATTCGAGATCTGCGATGCTGGAGTTTGCTCCAAGGCGTTTTCTGTAGAATCATCCGGTTCAGAATTTGCATCAGTTAGATTACTTTTCGCATCAGGTTGCGTGGAATGGGTAGATATTTCTTCAGAAGAACCATCATTTTCACCAGTACCAATCGCCCGCTCGAGCATTGTTCTTGAAGTTGAAATATCTTCGTCGTTATTCTGGTAATTATAGGCTTGTATAAAAACCTGAGAAATTAAAAATAACATCACCGCGCTGAAAAGAATCAACGCGGTGATTTCAATAAAGCTAAGAGAATTGCCGTGACGGCTAGTATTATCTGACATGTAGTGTTTAAGGAAACTAATATAGTGCAGCCGTTATTGTGGCTTTACAAATGCACGCGGTAAATCACTTTTTTGTAAATATCGGTCTCGTAACAAGGTTGAACGACTTTGCATGGCGATATTCTGACCTTCTATAAACACGACATCCGCGTAGGTGGTAACTTCTAGTGGGTCACCATCCCACAAGACCAGACTGGCTTTATCACCGACGTTAAGTTCACCCAAGCCGTCCAGGCCATACGCATTGGCGACGTTTTTACTGATCGCGTCCAGTGCAGCCGTCATTGGTAAACCATTGGCCACCGCATTACCGGCTAATTGTTTTTGATTGCGCGAATTGTGAGAGTCGCCATCGCCGATCAGGATCGAGACACCGGCCTTGTGTAACAAGGCGGCATTGTCCAGACGTGAACCCAGAGATTCAAAACTGGACGGAAGGTTAGCCAGCGGATCAAGTATCACCGCTGCATCAGCAGCGGCGATCTCATCGGCCAGCATCCAGGCTTCTTGAGCGCCCGCCAGAATCAGACGCACACCAAAATCCTTGACCAGTTTCAGGGCCTGACGAATTTCACTGGCTCTACTAACGTTTACTATAAGTGGTATGTCAGCATTTAAAACCGCTTGCAGCGCTTGCATATCAAGTCGGCTGCCGGACAGTTCACGCATGGCGGCTTTGTCGTAGTCGGCCTGGTTATCAGCATACGCCTGGGCGTCGAGTAAGGCTTCACGTATATCCAGCATTGCCGAGGCACGCGAGCCGCCGGCCAGGGTCGCTGTCCAGCCAGTGACTGAGGCAAACATCGCGACGCGGGGTTTGATCACGGTTTCCGCGTCTTTGGCGCTGCCTAGATGAATGGCTGCAGCTTGACCGGCGAACACAGAATGACCATTACTCGGTGCAGCAATTGCGTGAGTGATTCCTTCAATCCGATTGGTCATGATCACGGTGGAATACGGATTGACCGCTGAAGTGACATCGAATCCAGCACCATGTTTTTTATTTTCAGTGCGCTTATCAACTGTGTTGGCTTCCAGGGAGATCTCTTCCAGTCCTAAATAGGAATAGGGATCGATCAAACCCGGGGTTACAATTTTTCCATCGGCCTCGATAATAGTTGCAGAACCCGGGATTCGGGCACCTTTGCCCATGGCTGTGATCTCGCCATCCTCAATAATCAAAGTCGCATTTTTCAATATGCCCTGATCGTTCTGGGTGTAAATAGTGGCGCCTTTGATGGCAATTAACTCGGCATTCAATGCTCCACTTAGAACAATTAAGAAACCGGCAAGAAAAACTCTAATTGGATTTTTAATCGAAATATTATTCATAATGTTCTCCTTACTCCGCGCCAAAATTCAAAACGCCTAAACTGAAATCAGTCACGGGTTGTTTTGATTCATCGAAGCGGTCGTAGATCAATGCTCCGTCCACAAAAACTTTTTCGGCGTGGGTGTACACACTAAAGGGCGAGTCGCTCCACAAAACTACGTCGGCCATTTTGCCTTCTTCCAGGGTACCGGTGTGTTCAAGAATCCCCAAGGCCTTGGCCGGGTTTTGGGTGATCCAGCTAATGGCAGTGGCTTCGTCATAGTCCAGCCCGACCCGTTGTCCGCTGGCCATGGCTTTGGCGGCTTCCTGATGCAAGCGCTGAATGCCTTTGCCTGAATCAGAATGCACAATGGCACAGGCGCCGGCGGCTTCCACCATCGGAATATTTTCACGCACCATGTCAAAGGCTTCCATTTTAAAGCCCCACCAATCGGCCCACATCGAAGCACAGGTATCGTTTGCAGCTAAGAGGTCACCAATTTTATAAGCTTCAATTGCATGGTGAAAAGAGGTAACCTTGTAATCAAACTCTTTGGCCAAGTCCAGCATGGTGGCCATCTCATCGGCGCGATAACAATGGTTATGCACCAGAATCTCGCCTTTGAGTACGCCCGCCAGGGTTTCCAGTTTCAAGTCACGCTTGGGTGGCTCGCTGCCTTCGGCTGCGGCTTCAGATTTTTTAAGATAATCGGCTGCATCGATCCAGGCTCTGCGGTAACCGGCCACATTTCCCATGCGTGTCTGTGGACCGCCTTTGTCGCCATACACGCGTTTGGGGTTTTCGCCGCAGGCCATTTTTAGACCGTGTGGTGCGCCCGGGAATTTCATCGCTTGATAGGTATGCGCGGGAACGTTTTTAACTGTGACCGAGCGACCACCAAACAGATTGGCGGAACCCGGCAAAATTTGCATACTGGTCACACCACCAGCCAATGCAGTGATGAAGCCGGGGTCCTGCGGCCACACGCTGTGTTCGGCCCAGACATCGGCAGTGACGGGGGCAACCGCCTCGTTGCCGTCTCTGTGTGAGCGTGTGCCGGGCGAGGGGTATACACCAAGATGCGAATGCGTGTCGATCACACCCGGGGTGACATATTTACCGGTGGCATCAATCTCGATGGCTCCTTTCACAGATTTAACTCGCTTGCCCACGGCTTCAATCTTGCCGTCTTTTAACAATATGTTGGCTTCATTGAGTTTTTCGCCATTGCCCAGCAGGATTGTGGCGTTCTGGATAAAGACGGGTGCCGATTCCAGAGCTTGATAAGTCGATGAAAAGGCTTCTTTTGCAGCTTCATCGTTTTCTTGTTTGCCACATGCCGTCATGAAAAGGCTGCAGGCGATCAGTGTAGCCAGACAGGGTTTGGCCAGAGAAAGAAGGGGTCGGGAATTGTTGATCGACTCCATGATGCACTCCTGTTTCAGAAAGTAAAAATTATAAACACGAATGCTAACATGGCTAGGCCTTGAAAACAGTAAGAAAACATTAACTTAATGAGCTTTTATGGTGAGGATCAAAGCATGGTAATAATTGCCACAGATTATACAAATAGCTCGCGCTCACGGAATTTACTATACTAGTGAAAACACGGATTTAATTGAGGGCAAAAAATGACCACTATTGGCACACCATTTACTGAAAATGCCACTCGCCTGCTATTACTTGGTTCGGGTGAGCTCGGGCGTGAGGTGGCATTGGAGGCTATGCGATACGGCGTAATGGTGATCGCCGTCGATCGTTACGCCAATGCACCGGCCATGCAGTTTGCACAACGCTCGTATGTGATTGACATGCTGGACGGTGACGCCTTACGCGAGATCATTGAAAAAGAAGAGCCAAATTTCATCGTGCCCGAGATCGAGGCGATTGCCACTGACACCTTGATTGAATTGGAAAAAGAAGGGCACAAAGTGATACCAACGGCCCGTGCTGCAAGGCTCACCATGGATAGAGAAGGTATTCGTAAACTGATCGCCGGAGAATTGCAATTACTCACTTCGCCCTATCGTTTTGCTGAAACTCAAGAGGAATACCTGGCTGCGATCGATGCGATCGGACTACCTTGTGTAATCAAGCCGGTAATGAGTTCGTCGGGGAAAGGGCAAAGCACCATTCGCGACAGTCGTGACATCGATTCCGCCTGGGAATATTCGCAAGCGGGGGGTCGAGCCGGTGGCGGACGCATTATTGTGGAAGGTTTTATCGATTTTGATTACGAGATCACCTTGCTCACAGTCAAACACAAAGACGGCATCAGTTTTTGTGCCCCGGTCGGACACCGTCAAGTAGACGGCGACTATCGGGAATCCTGGCAACCCCAGGCCATGAGTGAACATGCCCTGGAAGAAGCCCAGAAAATGGCGAGTATGGTGGTGAATAATCTCGCAGGCAGTGATGGAGCCGGGTTATTCGGGGTCGAGTTATTTATTAAAGTAAATGCAGATGGCGATGACATCGTTTACTTTAGCGAGTTGTCACCGCGACCCCACGATACCGGAATGGTTACTCTCATAACCCAGAATTTATCCGAGTTCGCCTTACATGCCCGAGCAATTTTGGGCTTACCGATTCCAGAGATAAAACTACTTGGTCACGGGGCTTCACACGTTATTCTGGTGGAAGGTGATTCCACCGACATCCAATACTGTGATCTTGATGACGCATTACAACTCAAAGACACCGAAGTCAGAATCTTCGGCAAACCGGAAGTGAAAGGTAAACGCAGGATGGGTGTTGGCTTGGCATTGGCTGAAAATATCGATGATGCAAGAGAGAAAGCGAAAAGGGTAGCGGAGAGCGTAAGAGTGAAAGTGTAATTAGATTAGCTGAGATAATCTTTTGTTAAATAACAAACTAATTATCAGTCGGGCCTTTTAGTTTCATTTGTAATAAATATCTCGTTTTCATTTGCGGCTATAATACACAGTCGAAATTTGCCACTTCTTTGGTAAATTCCTTATTCAACAAATGAACCAGAAAAATAATGTCTTCCAAGCCAAAACTTGAGCGTTTTGAAGAAAACGTGTTGTCCAAATACCAGATCTATAACGGGATCTTTACTTCATTGCCTTTTGACGAGGTCAGTAATACCGGCGCTTTGTTGCCCCTGTTTACGGAGTTCTGCCAGAAGGGTTATGCGGCAAAGAACAATCCCGAGAAGATCGTGGAACAATTCTTTGCCCAGTATCTGGATCAGTATTCCACTGACGAACAACTGAACTTGTTATTTCGATTTATCCAATACATCGAGCGCCAGGTCGTATTATTTGATGCGATCGAAGATGCCGCTTTCCCTGTGGTCAACAACATGGACGGTCGCGGCACGATCAGAAACATCCGTGAAGAAGCCAAAGATAAAAACCGTTTACCCGAGTTAAAAAAAGCCTTGCACGATTTTAGTGCGCGCATTGTATTAACCGCCCATCCCACCCAGTTCTATCCCGGTTCTGTACTCGGCATCATTAACGACCTCGCCGAAGCCATTCGCGAAGATGACATTATCACCATTAAAGAGCTTCTTGCTCAATTGGGTAAAACCCCGTTTTTCAAACAGGAAAAACCCACGCCACTCGATGAAGCCGTGAGCCTGATCTGGTATTTGGAAAATGTTTTTTATCACGCCGCCGGCACAATATTTTCCTATATAAGAAAAACAATTTTAAAAAACTACGATGAGAACACGGCCGATAAATACTTCCGTACCATCGCTCTCGGGTTTTGGCCAGGCGGTGATCGGGATGGCAATCCCTATGTCACCACCGAGATCACCTTAAAAACCGCTGAAAAACTTCGTATGTCGATATTGCGCAATTATTTACGTGATTTCAGACAACTCAAACGCCGTTTAACCTTTGCCGGACTGGAAACCTCGGTCAAAAAGGTGGAAGGCATGATCAACGACCTGGTTTTTAATGCCATGACTTCAACGGTAACGAAGGAAGACCTGCTCGGGGAATTATTGACGATCCGTGAAAAACTTGTGAGTAAGCATCAATCCTTGTTTTTAGATGAATTGGACGATTTGATTAATAAGGTGACCTTGTTTGGTTTTCATTTTGCCAGTCTGGACATCCGCCAGGATGCACGCAAGCATCAGGAAGTTATGGACACCATCGTCGAATATTGCCGCGCCAATAATCTAAACGTGTTCCCGGAAAACTATGCGGATTTATCCGATGCAGAACAAGTTGAAATTCTGGCCAGTGTAAAAGCCAATCTGAAATCGAAAGATTTTGATGGCATCACGCAGCGCACCCTGGGTTCGATCGAGGCCATGCAAAAAATTCAACAACGCAATGGCGAACTGGCGTGTAATCGTTACATCATCAGTAATTGTGGTTCGGTCAAAGACATTATGCATGTGTATGCCTTATTGCGATTGACGGGTTGGGAGCAGCCAAGTGTAGACATTATTCCATTATTTGAAACCGTGCCGGATCTAAAAGTCGCACATAACGTTATGCAAACGCTGTATACCCATCCGGTTTATTCCGTGCACATGGATCGTCGCAATAACAAACAAACCATTATGCTCGGGTTTTCCGACGGCACCAAAGACGGTGGCTACTTAATGGCGAACTGGGGAATTTATCAGGCCAAGGAAGCGCTTACCAAAGTTTCGCGAAATCACGCTATCGATGTGGCGTTTTTTGACGGGCGTGGTGGTCCACCGGCACGCGGTGGCGGTAACACCCACCAGTTCTATGCTTCGCAAGGTCCCACCATCGAAAGCAAAGAAGTGCAACTGACGATTCAGGGGCAAACCATCAGCTCAAACTTTGGCACTTTGGATTCCTGCCAATTTAACCTGGAACAGCTCTTGAGCTCTGGAATCAATAACGCTGTGTTCACTAAAGCGGATACCGAATTGTCGGATGCAGACCGTGCCACCATGAATAACTTGGCGGAAAGCAGTTATCAGGCTTATATAGACTTCAAGCAACACCCTAAATTCATCGCTTATCTGGAATACATGAGCACCCTGAAGTACTACGCCAAAACCAATATCGGAAGCCGGCCGTCCAAACGAGGCAATTCCAGCGAGTTGAATTTCTCGGACTTGCGTGCCATCCCGTTCGTTGGCAGTTGGAGCCAACTCAAGCAAAATGTGCCAGGATTTTTTGGTGTCGGTAATGCATTAAAAGAATACGAAGACCGTGATGACTTTGAACAGGTGCAATCTCTGTATCAAAACTCGGCTTTTTTCCGGGCGCTGATCTCGAACTCGATGATGAGTTTGTCCAAGTCCTTTTTCGGGCTTACGGCCTATATGCGGGATGATCCCGAGTATGGCAAGTTTTGGGAGCTAATTCATAACGAGTATCAGGAAACCAGGCGTTTGATTCTCAAACTTACTGGCTTTGATGATCTGATGGAAAATGAACCGGCTAACAAAGGCTCTATTCGGGCGCGTGAGCAAATTGTGTTGCCACTGTTAACCATTCAACAGTTTGCCTTAATGCGTATCCGCGAACTGGAACAAAGTGGAGCGGACGAGAAGGAGCTGGAGGTTTACCAGAAAATGGTGACTCGCAGTTTGTTCGGTAATATTAATGCGAGCCGGAACTCAGCTTAACAAAGAGTAATAATCGTTAATTTAACAACACCCCGATGCGACTGTTTCAAGCTTGGGTGCACAACAGGCAGTGTTAGATTCAACCACATCTTCTACGGACTGACCGTTATAGGTCGTTGCCTCACCCACGGTTAAAAATGTTTCCCAGGAAACACCATCCGGATCCAGAACCCAGGCTTTATCGGATTCGGCGTAACAACAGGTGGTTTTACCCTGATCAAAAA
>JABDMI010000089.1 GCA_013001575.1 Gammaproteobacteria bacterium | reverse complement strand
AGAAGATCGTTGTTGCCCAACAATTCGTTCTGCCAGTCATTAAACCGTGTACCACGATAATCCGCTTCTTCTAATTCGTGCGCCTGGATCATGGTGCCCATACCGCCGTCCAGGATCAGGATCTTTTCAGAAAGTGCTTGTGTAAATTGATTTGAAGTAGAAGGTCGAATTTGGTTTTTCAAGGTAGGATTCTTTGCGCAAAAAAAAGACGTCTAGGAGTATAGACGTCTAAATTATAATTGACTTGGTATTAAATTGCCGAGGTAAATTATCTTTGAGGGCCAATTTAAGAGAATTATTTTTTTTAGGTTTTTTTCCGCTTACTGCTTTGTTTGGTTACGCGCGGATTGGATTTACTCAGATCATCATCGGTCGGCAGGTCTTGCCCGGTATACGCATGTAAAAATGCCTCACACAGCAGATCACTCAAAGTAGCATGACGTAAGTTGTTGATTTGTCTACGAGTTCTCTCATCAATGAGCAATTTGAGTACCCGTATTGGCACAGAAACCGTGATTTTTTTAACCTTTTCACTTTTTTCGCCATGGGCTTCATAAGGATTGATGTATGGGGTTTTTGCCATCTGCGTGTACTCCACTTAATTGTATTGATTCATTTACAGTTAAACGTATAGACGTCTAAATGATAATTATAGGTGTTATTGCCAAATCATTGCAAATCTATTTAGCCGTCTAAACGTCTTGACATCTAAATGAGTCAGACTACTATGGCTGAAATTCAAGGAAAAAACTAAAAGTATGTACGAACTAAATACCAGCTCATTGGCAAACGGATCTTACGGGGTTGCCAAACTATTCGATAAGATCAACCATGAAGTGTCCAATCTTTATGACCGCATAAAAGTGTCGTTTGAGTTTTTTCCGCCAAAAAATGAAACAGCCGCAAATAACTTGTGGAAAGCAATTGATAAATTATCGGTACTGCAACCCGATTTTGTTTCCATCACCTACGGTGCGCTTGCCAGCAGTCGTGATCTGACGCATGACTTGATCGAGGCGGTGCAACAACGCACGAATCTGGTTGCGGTTCCTCACCTTACTTGCGTGAATGCCAGCGAAGGGGAATTACGTGACATAGCGCAACGCTACTGGGACATTGGCGTGCGACATATTGTGGCTTTACGCGGCGACGTGGATCAGGCCGAGAATGCGACCTTACCCGCAGACAAGCAATGTAACAGTTACGCAGTTGACCTGGTGCGGGTTTTAAAAGACGTTAACGATTTCGAGATCTCGGTAGCCGCTTACCCGGAAGTGCATCCAGAAGCCCCCTCGGCGCAATTTGATCTGGATAACCTCAAGGCCAAATTTGATGCTGGTGCAAGTCGGGCCATCACGCAATTCTTTTTTAATAATGAAAACTTTTTGCGCTTTCGTGATCAAGCAGCCGCGCGTGGCATTAGCGGTCCTATCGTTCCGGGGATTTTGCCAGTGAGTAATTATCAAAAATTACTCAAGTTCACCGAGTTCGCTAACGTGAATGTTCCTGACTGGATGCACAATCTCTACCAAGATACCGACAAGGATCCATTGTTGTGTAAATTGCTGGGTATCAATATTGCCCTTGAGCAGATCAAAGTATTAACCGAGCAGGGTGTGGACCACTTTCATTTTTATACCCTGAATCGCTCCGACCTGACCTACAGCCTCTGTCATTATCTGGGCGCCAGGGACCAGAAATCCAAAACCATCGCCGCCTGAATTATCAGGATTCGACCACGCTAGCAGGGATCATGGTGTGCAAGCCTGTATAATGCCGGTTTTTGCGTAATTGAGACCGAGCATGACCCGATTTATTGATGTTGCCTGTTTAAGCAGTTATTTACAAGAGAACGGGATACAGGACTTTACCCGACGACTTGTTTCCTATCTGGAGCAAGACTTTAGCAACTGGCAGGATTTTGACAAATCCCCGCGTTCAGCTGCCCACAGTGATGTTGGAGTTATTGAATTAATGCCGGTTGCCAATAATGATCTCTATTCATTCAAATACGTGAATGGTCATCCCGATAATGCGGAATTGGGTTACCTCACGGTTATGGCATTTGGGGTGTTGGCCGAAGTGCAAACCGGCTATCCCATTTTGCTTTCCGAGTTAACCATTGCCACCGCCTTGCGCACCGCGGCAACCTCGGTAATGGCGGCTAAAAGTCTGGCACGCGCGGATTCCAAAGTGATGGCTCTGATCGGTAATGGTTGTCAAAGTGAATTTCAGGCATTGGCTTTTCATGATCTGATGGGCATTGAAGAGATTCGCTGTTTTGATACCGATCCATTCGCGACCGCAAAATTTATAGAAAACATGCAAGCCTATCCAAGTTTAAAGCTTACCCGTTGTGCGTCCACTGCAGAGGCGGTAAAAGGATCGGATATCGTTACTACGGTTACTGCCGACAAGCGCTATGCCACCATTTTGACCAATGACATGGTTGAACCCGGCATGCACATCAACGGGATTGGCGGTGATTGTCCGGGCAAAACAGAAATTGCCAAAGATGTGTTATTGAGAAGTAATATTTTTGTTGAATACGAACCGCAATCCAGAATAGAGGGTGATATCCAACAGTTGGATCTCGAACATGAGGTCACAGAATTCTGGAATGTTCTGGCTGGCAATAGCGAAGGTCGCACATCGGCAAATGAGATCACGTTCTTCGATTCAGTAGGTTTTGCATTGGAAGATTATTCTACCTTGAGATTGATAAACGATATCGCGCATGAAGAAAATCTGGGCACGGAAATTGAGATAGTCCCGACTCTGGAAAATCCCAAAGACCTGTTCACCTTGACTTCACCCAAGGGCAAGGCGCGTTTGCGCAAAGTGGCATAAAAAATTCTGCCATCAAGGGTCTATGACTAAACGATCAAAAAGTAGTTCGCGGTGGTTGAGTGAGCACCACAAAGACAAGTTTGTGCAACAAGCGCGACAGGAAGGCTGGCGTTCGCGCGCGGTTTACAAGCTTGACGAATTACACAAAAAAGACAAACTGTTTCGACCTCATATTAATGTGGTCGATCTGGGTGCGGCCCCGGGCGGCTGGAGTCAGTACGCTGCCAGTATCATGGGTAAACACGGCAAGATCCTGGCTTCGGACATTCTCGACATGGAGCCACTGGAGCACGTTGAATTCATCCAGGGCGACTTCACGGAACATGCCGTCGCTTCCGCAATACAAGACAGCATGCCCGCGGGAAGCGCAGACCTTGTAATTTCGGATATGGCCCCCAATATGAGTGGTAACCCTGCGGTAGATCAGCCGCGTTCCATGTATTTGGCCGAATTGGCCCTGGATATGGCACAAAAGCTACTCAAGCCAGGTGGCGGATTTGTGACCAAATTGTTTCAGGGCGAAGGCTTTGATGAGTATGTGAGATCGGCGCGTTCTGTATTTAACAGTGTGAAAGTGCGGAAGCCCGAAGCATCGCGTCCACGCAGCCGTGAAGTTTACCTGGTGGCCAAAGGATTCAAGAGTCACTAGGTGTATAAATCTCAAATAGGTTATTTGACCTGAATCAGGGTCTACTTCGAACTCTGCGGTATAATTGCACTCTAAATTAATGAATATAGGCGCCAATCTTCCTATCTATTCCGTCTATTCACTACAGGAAATACAGGTATTACATTTTGACTAAAGACATGCTAAAACAACTCGGGCTCTGGATTGTGATCGCGGTGGTCATGTTCTCGGCTTTTCGCCATTTCAATATGCAAGAGCAAAGCAAGGTTGAAATTCCCTATCACGAGTTCCGCACGGCTATGAAAAATGGCAATATCGATAGCGCGGTCATAGAAGGCTTATTGATCAAGGGTAAGTATAAAAATGGTAGTGCTTATTTGACCAATGCGGTGGAAAGCGAGTACACCACTTTGATCGGTGAAATGGACAAGTACAACGTTAAATACGAAGGCGTTCCACAGAAGAAAAAGAATTTACTTGCCGAGATCATTATCTCCTTGTTACCTATTTTATTGTTAGTTGCGGTCTGGGTTTATTTCATGCGACAGATGCAGGGCGGTGGCAAGGGCGGTGCGATGTCCTTTGGGCGCAGCAAAGCCAAATTGCTCGGTGAAGACCAGGTCAAGGTCACCTTCTCCGATGTCGCGGGCGTGGATGAAGCCAAAGAAGAAGTCGGCGAGATCGTTGATTTCCTGAAAGATCCCGGCAAGTTCCAGCGTCTGGGCGGCAAGATTCCGCGTGGCGTTTTGATGGTAGGGCAGCCGGGTACGGGTAAAACCTTATTGGCAAAAGCCATTGCCGGTGAAGCCAAAGTACCGTTTTTCACGATTTCCGGTTCCGACTTTGTTGAAATGTTTGTTGGCGTGGGTGCATCCCGTGTACGCGATATGTTCGAACAGGCCATGAAACACGCACCGTGTATTATTTTTATTGACGAGATCGATGCGGTCGGTCGTCATCGCGGTAGTGGTCATGGTGGTGGACACGATGAACGCGAGCAAACCTTGAACCAGTTACTGGTGGAAATGGACGGCTTTGAAGGTAACGAAGGCGTAATAGTCATCGCCGCGACCAACCGTCCCGATGTTCTGGATCCTGCCTTATTGCGTCCGGGTCGATTTGATCGTCAAGTTGTGGTTCCATTACCCGATGTACGTGGCCGTGAAGCCATTATTAAAGTGCATATGGGTAAAGTGCCGGTAGACGACGATGTGCGTCCTGACTATTTGGCCCGTGGTACCCCGGGATTCTCGGGTGCTGATCTCGCCAACCTGGTCAATGAAGCGGCTCTACAGGCCGCGCGTGTCAACAAACGCATTGTTGGTATGAAAGAATTCGAGATCGCCAAAGACAAGATCATGATGGGTGCGGAACGTAAATCCATGGTCATGACCGAAGAAGAAAAGCGCAACACCGCTTATCATGAAGCCGGGCATGCCATTGTGGGTTTAAAAGTACCCGAGCACGACCCGGTGTACAAAGTTACCATTATTCCACGTGGACGCGCCCTGGGCGTGACCATGTATTTGCCTGAGCGCGACCGTTATTCGGTGTCCAAGCAAAGACTCGAAAGCAGTTTGAGCTCTTTGTATGGTGGCAGAATTGCAGAAGAAATGACCTTGGGCAAAGACGGTGTTTCAACCGGTGCGTCTAATGACATTGAACGCGCGACTGAGATCGCAAGCAACATGGTGACCAAGTGGGGTTTGTCGGAAAAACTCGGGCCCATGACTTACGCAGAAGAAAATAATCAAATGTATCTGGGCGGTACGTCAACCCAGGTAAAAACTATCTCGCCTGAAACACAAAAAGTAATCGATGCCGAAATACGCGATCTAGTTGATAGAAATTACCAGCGTGCAGAAAAAATACTAAAAGAGAATGAGGATAAACTGCACGCGATGGCTGAAGCCCTGATGACCTATGAAACCATTGATGCCGGTCAGATCGCCGACATCATGGCGGGCAATGAACCGAAACCGCCCAAAGATTGGTCGGGCCCGGTATTGCGTTCGCCTGATGATATGGAGTCACAGGATAGTCAGGAACCCGATTTGAATAAACCCGTGCACGAAGCTTGATTTTCCAGTTCTAAGTTTCTGTTCAAGAACGGCAGTTCATTGAGCTGTCGTTTTTGTTTGGACACTTTGAATTGAAAAATAATTAATAATGCAAAAACAATCTCGAACATTGCAGTGCGGAACTCATAGTTTGTCACTGGATAAACCATTAATAATGGGAATCTTGAATGTCACCCCTGATTCATTTTCTGATGGTGGAAAATTTGTCACACTTGATCATGCCATTCAGCAAGCATTGCAGATGCAAGAAAATGGAGCCGCAATAATTGACATCGGCGGGGAGTCGACTCGCCCGGGAGCGGAATCTGTTACGGAAGACCAGGAATTGCAACGCGTTATTCCGATAATTGAAAAACTTACTGCTGAAATCGATGCAGTTATTTCTATTGATACCAGTAAAGCGGTGGTCATGTATGAGGCTGTACAAGCCGGTGCAAGCATGATCAATGACGTTTATGCTTTACGTCAGCCTGAGGCATTAACAAAAGTGGCAAAACTGGATGTGCCAGTATGTCTCATGCATATGCAGGGTCAGCCACGTAGCATGCAAAAAAATATTCATTACACCAATGTGGTCAGTGATGTTTGTGAGTTTTTACTCACCAGAGCCGGGGAGTGCGAGCAGGCTGGAGTCAAACCCGAACAAATTATCCTGGACCCGGGTTTCGGTTTTGGAAAAACTCTGGAGCACAATTATCAATTGTTGAATGCCTTGCACAAGATTATTGAACTGGG
>JABDMI010000088.1 GCA_013001575.1 Gammaproteobacteria bacterium | reverse complement strand
ACGGGTGGTGGAAAGTCTTTGTGTTACCAGATTCCGGCTTTATTGCGTAAAGGAACGGCGGTTGTGGTGTCGCCATTGATCGCGCTCATGCAAGACCAAGTCGCTGTGTTACAAGCCAATGGTGTTCGGGCAGAGTTTTTAAATTCCAGTTTGAGTGGTGAGCAAGCCAAGCGTATTGAAGACGAGTTGTATTCGGGCCAGATCGACCTGCTGTATGTCGCGCCAGAACGGCTGTTGCAGCCGCGCATGCTTGGCTTGCTTGAAAACATCGATGTCGCACTGTTTGCCATTGATGAGGCGCATTGTGTCTCGCGCTGGGGGCATGACTTTCGACCTGAATACATGCAGCTGTCGGTATTGCATGAACGCTTCCCGGCCATCCCGAGAGTTGCTTTAACCGCAACAGCCGACGAGCGAACCCGACAGGAAATAATTTCTCATCTTGCCCTGGAGGCCGCCGAACAATTCATCAACAGTTTTGATCGTCCTAACATTCAGTACCATATCAGTGATAAAAAGAATGGCAAACAACGGCTGATTGACTTTATCAAACACCAGCATGCCGAGGATTCCGGGATTGTGTATTGTTTATCCCGCAAGCGGGTCGAGAGTTTTACCGAGGCCTTGCGTGACCAGGGGTTTAATGCCTATGCCTATCATGCAGGCATGTCGTCAGAATTGCGTAAACGCAATCAGGAAAAATTCTTGAATGAAGAGGGCGTGATTATGGTCGCGACGATTGCTTTCGGCATGGGCATCGATAAACCCAATGTGCGGTTTGTGGCGCATATGGATCTGCCCAAAAGTATTGAAGCCTACTACCAACAAACCGGTCGAGCTGGGCGTGATGGTTTGCCATCTACGGCCTGGATGATCTATGGCTTGCAGGATGTGATCCAGTTAAATCAATGGATTCAGCAAGGTGATGCGCCGGAAAATGTTAAACGTATTGAAACGGAAAAACTGAATGCACTGTTGGGTTTGTGTGAAACCATCGAATGCCGACGACACAGACTGCTGGAATATTTTGGAGAACAGCCACACTCCGAAAAATGTGGCAACTGTGACAATTGTCTGATCCCGCCTGTCACCTGGGATGCAACCGAAGCTGCGCGCAAGGCACTCTCGTGTATCCATAAAACCGGTAACCGTTTTGGAACCGGTTATGTTGTGGATGTGCTTTGTGGCACTGAAAATGAGCGGGTCATAAAGAACAGGCATAATGATCTTTCGGTGTTTGGCATAGGAAATGACCTCAGCAAAGTGGCCTGGGGCGCCATAATTCGACAATTGGTGACTTCACGCCTGGTACAGGTTGATGTTGAAAACTATAATGTGCTGAGACTCACGGAAAAATGTCGTCCGCTGTTACAAGGGGCTGTCGAGTTTCATTTGCGTGAATTGCCGAAAAAAACACAACCGCAAAAACGCAAGGCAAAAGCGCAATTTGTTCAGCCGCAAGACGAGGAACTTTATGAGCTTTTGAAAGCCGAACGAATGAGTTTGGCGTCTGAATATGGCGTACCACCGTATATAATTTTTGGCGATAAGACCCTGATGGCAATGGCAGAACATCGCCCGCTCTCGGATGAGGACATGCTTGCGGTGAGCGGGGTTGGTCAATTTAAACTGGATAAATATGGCATGAATTTTTTAGAGCTTATTGAGGAGTATTGTGCAGCACATGGCTAGGTCGATCAGCATTCTGGGCAGCGGCTGGCTGGGTTTGGCATTAGCCGAGCATTTTGTGAATCAAAACTATACGGTCAAGGCTTCGACTCGCTCGGAAAACCGGTTTGCGGAAATTCGCAAAATTGGTGCAGAGCCATTCAAGATTGATATTGAGAAATTATCCACCAACCTTGCCAAATTCCTTCAATCCGAATTATTGATCGTTAACATCACCTCGAAAGATCTGGTGGCGTATCAGGAGCTAATTCAGGCAATCGAAGAATCTCCGGTTAAATACGTTTTATTTGTGAGTTCTACCTCGGTTTATGAAAATAATAACGCGTTTGTAAAAGAAGACGATGGTGACGAGGACCTGAAAAGTATTTTGTATAGAATCGAGAACCTGTTTCGTTTTAATATACATTTTAAAACTGCGGTTATTCGCTTCGCTGGCTTAGTCGGATATTCGCGACATCCTGGAAAGTGGTTTGCCAATAAGCCCGTTTCACAGCCGGATGCACCGATAAACCTGATTCATCGTGACGATTGCATTGGGATTATTGACGCCGTTATAAAACAGGGAGCATGGGATGAGGTGTTTAATGGTTGTTCTTCAGAGCACCCGACAAAGCGTGAATTTTATACCCATGCAAGGCAGTTATTAAATCTCCCAGCACCCGAATTTCTTGAGGACGAAGAACCGGATTTCAAAATTGTAAGTAATGAAAAAGTTATTAAAGAATTATCCTATAACTTTATCTACCCAGACCTGCTTGCGTATAAAGAATTTTAATCGTCTTCGGGTTCGGGCTCAAAGCCTTCCAGCTGCCTGTAGATCACAAAGGAATAGATCAGGGGCAAAAGTGCTGCAATCAGTATGATGCTCACCATATACCAGGCTTTGCCCACCAGAGGCTGGAAAAATAACAATATTCCACCAATTACAAAAATCCAGCCAGCAAAGCGATGCGTTCTGTCCCACACCTCGTCACTGGCCAGGGTCCAGGGTGTTTTTATTCCTACAAAAAAGTTTTTGCGTAACTTACTCATATAATTGCCAAGCACAATTAGCAATAAGCCAACTGCGGGAATGATGAAGTTTTCGAATTTGATCTCACTTCCTTGTGCGGATAATAAAACCAGAACGCCAATACCGGTCATGAACCCGGTCGTGGCGAGTTGCAGGATACCGATTACCGGTTTGAATTTGTCCACTCTGAACCCTTGTGGCGATATATACACAATGAGCAAAAACATTGCCCAGGTTCCTAGGCAAGACAAAGGTAAAATGAATGCACCCCAGGGTTTCGCCATGTAGCCATCGACTTCACCAGACGCATTCCAGTGGGAAGGCATTGGGTCTGGTAATCCGGGATACATATAAAAAGTAATACCAAACAAGATTCCGATCACTATCAGTCCCAGCAGCATTGAGGTTTTAAATTTCATTCTTTTCTCCTTCTTCATTCATTGCGTCACCGGCATTAAACAAGTCCAGTAATAACGCTGTTACTTCTTCAAACACACTGGTATTCAGGGAATAAATTATTTGCTGACCATCGCGGCGGGTCTTGACCAGGTTGGCCTTTTTTAGCAAATTGAAATGGTGCGACAAAGACCCCTTGGTGATGGGAAATAATTCCGATAGCTCACCGGCATTCATGGAACCTTTTTTAAGTGCATTTAGAATATTACGGCGCGTTGGATCGGCCAAGGCTTTAAACAAACTTTGATTTTCAGACATGCCAAGAAGTTTACCATCATTTTGATATTTGTCAAAATATCAAAATATAACCGTAAGCCTCTAGAAAAATTAAATTAATTCATGGACTTATAAACTCATGCCTTATGGCTTAGAATAGGCCGCACATGCAAACAAACCGAGTTTCTGTGAAGGACATTTTGTAATGAAGAATAAAATTCTGCTGATTGGCCTAATAAGTTTGCTGCTATCAGCCTGTTCCGGTAAAGAAGAGGATGAGGATTCTGGCAATATTGAGCAAGCCCAGTTATTGGAGATTGATGGCTTTTTGCCCGACATGCCCGTTGCTATGACTAACAATGCAGTTGCCGTGTTATCGGTTAATGGCATCACCGAGGTATACAGTTTTTTAGGCTTACAGGAAGGCAAAACCTGGCAAGACACCAGCACAGCGGCTTTTCGATTGCGCCTGGGCGCCCGCGGATTTGAGGGTGCAAAATGGACACGCATTAGAGACTTGCCGGTACCTCAAGGTCGATTGGCCTCAGTGGCGGTCGCTGTGAAAGGAAAGGTTTATATTTTTGGTGGTTACAGTGTGGCTGAAGATAGCAGCGAAGTCTCACAGCCGGAAGTCTTTAGTTTTGACCCGCTGACTATCAAATATCACAGGCTTAGCGACATACCCGTGCCAAGCGATGATGCGGTCGCAATGGTTTATGCAGACCGTTATGTCTATCTGGTCAGCGGCTGGCATGACAATGACAACATCGACAATGTCCAGGTTTATGATACTTTGCATGATACCTGGTCGCAGGCTACTGCATTTCCGGGTTCTCCGGTGTTTGGCCACGCCGGTGGTATCGTTGGCAACACGATGATTATTTGTGACGGGGTTAAAGTTAACTATTTGCAAACCGTAGAAGAAGTCGCAGAGGGTGAAAAAAGAAAACGCGAATTCGTAATGAGCGATGAATGTTACCAAGGGCTTATCGATACCAATGATCCAAACCGGATTGCATGGACGTCCATTCCAAGCCATGCAGGCCCCGCCGGGTATCGTATGGCCAGCACCGGCGAAAGTGTCAGTAATAAAGTGTTTTTCATCGGCGGCACCGATAATCCATACAACTACAACGGTATCGGGTATAACCAGGAGCCATCATCCCCGATGCACAGACCCTTTGCCTACAACACTGATACCGGTGAATGGGAATATTTTCAGGAACTTGCGCAAGCCACCATGGATCATCGCAGTCTGTTACTGGTTAATGGCGTGTTTGCCACCATCGGCGGTATGGATGAGCAGCGCAATGTGACCGGCAAGACAAGCTTATACAGCTATCCCTTTATCGATTATGACTAGCATCATCAGCGAATCCATCTAATTTATGTCCGTTAAAAAAGCTTATTTGTTTCTGATCTTCGGAGCATTCACCATCAGTTTTGCCCCGATTCTGGCGCGTCTGGTGCAGATTACGACTGACGACTATGCTGCCATGGATCCAACCGCTGCAGCTTTTTATCGAGCCATTATTGGCGGAATCTTTTTGTGTGGTATTTTGTTATTTCAAAAAAAACCGATCTTTAAAATTCATAAAAAAGTTGCTGTGTTCCTGTTCATCGGCGCCATGTTCTTTGCTGTCGACATGACGGCCTGGTATCGCTCCATCGTATTAGTGGGGCCGGGTCTGGCAACCTTGCTTGCCAGCTTTCAGGTTTTTGTTCTAACCATCGTCGGGTTTTTGTTTTTAAAAGAACATCCAACCTTGATTCAGTGGTTATCCATTCCTGTGGCCTTGCTGGGTTTGGCGCTGATCGTCGGATTGGACTGGAGTC
>JABDMI010000087.1 GCA_013001575.1 Gammaproteobacteria bacterium | reverse complement strand
CACTGTGCTCGCTCTCTTCGCGGTGTTGATACAAAATGGTGGCCTCGGTTTCGATTTCCATTTTGCGTATTTGTTCACGCACCCGTTGAACGGTACGAGCCAACTCGGCCAGGTTGAGGTTGGCATTACTCAATTCTTGTTCAATGCGTGAACGGAATATACTGATCTCGCCCGCCTGGTTAAGCAAGGTCTCGAGGTTGTTGGTGCTTATGCGGGCCGCATCTTGTTGGCGTTGCTGGGTCGGAACGATCTGTGGGGCATATTCAAATATTGAATCTCCCGACTCATAATCTTGATCTTGTCTAATCTCTTGCTCGGAATCATCCGCATCAACACCAGCCTCGTGCAGATCAACCACATTGGTCATTGGCTCTTCGGCATAGGTATCATCAAATACTGGTAAATTCAGTTCCTGGACTTCAGGCTGTTCGGGCTCCTCATCAGCTGGCAGTTCAAATTCAGAGCTATCCTGGCTTTGCATGCCATCTTGTAAAGATTCCTCGCTGAATGCCATGACCTCGCCCGTGTCTTGGGCATCGGAAACAACTAAGTCAGAGCCGGAATCTTGAGTAACAGATTCTGGCACTTCGGTAGAAACGTCCCAAGCCGTGCTTTCAACCTCCTTGCCTTCGATCAGAGCCTGAAGTTTTTCTAATATCCCGGCCGGTGGTCGCGGTGGTTGTTCTTCTTGAACATCTGACAACATGCTATGCACATGATCCAGAGCAGACTGCAGGCCTTTACGCGCCGATTCATTATTGGCTAGATCATTATCACGCAAAGCGATCACAAAAGTTTCAAGGTCATGCGTGAAATCACCAATACTCAACAAGCCAGCCATGCGTGCACCACCTTTAAGTGTGTGCAATAGACGTTGTAATTCACTAATACTATTATTATCTATACCCTGGTCGCCCCAGGCTGACAAGGCTGTGTCTGATTGAGCGATTAATTCTTCTGCCTCTTCCAGGAAGATATTGGTAATCTCCGACTCAACCGCAATCAAGGTTGGCGCATTGGCCTGGAGCGCAGGCTCTTGAGTTGAATCAGCGACGATCAGTATGTCATCCAGTTCTACTTCAAGTTCGTCGAGAAGTTGTTCGGTTTCTTGGGTAGCTTCCAACGCATCAGATGATCCAGTCTCGGCTTGAGCTGGTGCATCACCAACATCTGCCTGATCGTCAGTGTTATCTGTGACATCCAGATCAATATCTGCATTCAACTCCATCACATCGTCACTGTCACTGAAACGACTGGTCTCGGAATAAGCCAGCGAGTCATCGTGAATTACGTCATCCAGGATGTCGAGATCAAGATCTTCGGCTTGACTGTCATCGTCTTTTTTCTCGATAAGTAAATCGACATTTTTACGTAAGTTTTCCAGTTCACCAAGTAATGCTTGAGATGCAAATGGCATTGCTTGATCTGTATTGATCGTGGCGATCATTTCTTCAATGACATTGGCAGATTGCGTTACGGTTTTAGCTGCATCTTCTTCAAAGGCAAGGCCTTCGTCATATAAGCGCTGAATAAATCGCTCAAGCTCGGTTGCAATTTCATTGATCGGTTCCAGGTCGGCCATATTGGCGCTGCCATGCAAAGTATGCACGGCACGATGCATACTGTTAGAAACCGGCTTTCCGATCGAATCGCGGCAAAACTCTTTGACTACCGACAAATGTTTTGATGACTCATCAATATAAATGTCATACAGGGCTTGTTCGAGCGCATAACGCTGGGGACTTTGTTTAGTATCATCAATTTGAATGTCAGGACGGTCGGCACCAACCAATGCTTCAATCTCGGCCGTATCCTTTCCGGACAACACATTGCGCATGTCCATAATCTGGGTATGCGGCGTATCCGCGTTGGGATTAAACCCTTCCTTGAGCATGTTGCGCATGTCAATGATCTGGGTATTCGGGGCATCTGATGACAATTCTCCGGCATTGGAAGCGGGGGTGCCTTCATTTTCTGATTTGCGGAAGGTCTGGGTATCGGTAAGCTCTTGCAACTTGGCCATCTGGCCAGGCAAAAGTGTCGCGTCGGTTTTGTCCTGGCTATGTAATTTTTGATCGGTGTAGGAATCAATCGACAGCATCAACTGATGAACATCTTCTTTGGTTTCAGTACCAACTTCCAGTTGCTCGATCAAGCCAGGGACCACTTCTATGGCGCGTTGTAATAAATAGCGGCCATCGTTATCAATTTGAACCGTACCCTCCAAAGTGCGATTGATCAGATTCTCGACCGCCCAGGCAAATTCACCAAGACGTTTGGCACCCACCATACGTCCACTGCCTTTTAAAGTATGGAAACCACGTCGAACTGATACCAGAGCTTCGCGTTGTGAGTTATCACCCAGCCAAGAGGCAAATTCTGGGGCAACCTGCTGGCCAACTTCTTTAGCTTCTTCAATAAATATCTCAATAACTTCTGGATCAGTTTGTAATTCGCTGTCCATGACCGGATAGGCATCGGGATGCACAGTCTGCTCGGTGTGCTGCGGATTCTGCATGCGTTCTATGTCTGCCGGGGTCAGACGTGGAACCGCAACGGTTCCGGTACCGATATTATTTTCTTGTGCAGAGGGCGCAGGTTCAGTAATTGTGCGTTCGTAATCCGAATGTTTATCAAGTCTGGTTTGCGGAAATGGGCGTGGTGCCTCACGTAGCAACTGATCCAGGCAATTGTCGGCATTATCCAGCATGTACCAGGGATCCCGGCGGCCCTTATTGAGGGTTTCGAGATAAAAATCCACACTCTCTATGGCACCGGCAAGTAGTTCTAAGTGCTCGCCATAGGGTAAGCGTCCACTGCCAATCAGATACCGGCTAATGTAATCCTGTAAGCGCTCTAGAATCACCGCCAAGCGTTCTTTACCACTGATCATACAAGCCGCATTGGCCTCTTTCAGCAGTACCGGTGCTCGTGAAATGGCCTTAAGGTCTGTCGGGTCACGCATGAATTGGCTGATAACCTCTTTCACCCGGGCCAGATTGACTTTGGTTTCCCGGAAAGTGGCACTCAATGCATCAAGCAGGAACTTTGGATTGTCTTTGGCTTTTTTGCCGGCCAGTTTATCCAGTTCTTCTTCCAATCTGCTTTCGACTTGCAATAATGAGGCAGCAACACCGATCATATGATTTTCGGTGAGGTTCTCGTTGCGCTCCAGAAGCGCTGAAATTTCTTGTTGTTGAACAATGACGCGTTTTTCCAGATCATCCAGTCCCAGCATTTTCAAGGTGTCGGCGATTTTTTTCAGACTTTGAAAACGATCCTCGATATTCAGGTTTTCTTTTGAGCCAGTACGATTAAAAATGTCCAGAGTATCTTTAACTCTTTCGAGATCCTCCTTGATTGCCTTTGACAAAGACTGCATGACTTCTGAATCCGGGGTAGCCATTGCTGCTCTGGCTTCTACAATCCTGTCTTCGACTTGTAACTTGTCATTTAAACTGAATGCTTTGCGAATCTCGGTAACGCGTTTACCTGATGATTCACTGCGCCCGATGAAATACAATAATTGGTTGATCAGGGTGCGGTCAGTATTCGCCTGAAAGTATTCTTCACCATTATCGAGGATCATTTTGCCCGCGCGATCCACTTGTCCAAACAAGCGGCGTAGATCTGGACTGGATTTTAGACCTTTCTCTATTAATGCCTCGATCAAGCCGCCTGTGACCCACCACAATTTAAAACTGCGCTCTTCTTTGGCGGACTTTTCATATTTTTCACTGATGACAGCCAGTCGGGTCAAATGCTTAATTGACTCTTTGTCTTTTATCCAGCCTAAAAGCGAAGTTTGGAAAATCGAACGATATTTACCCAAGAGCATCCGCAGATCATGCTGCGGCTTGAGCTTGGGCAACATGATGGTTTTATCGGATAGCTCTTCACGTTTGATATCCAGCAACAAGAGTGTGTCTTCAGATAATGGTTTTTCCTGTCGTGCTGCTCTCAGGTCTTGCAATATGGGTAACAAGGCAATCGAATGTTCCTTGCCGTCAGAATCCAGTGTTTTATTGAAAAAACTCGGTAAAAACACAACCCCGGCACTGACTGCTTCAAGAGCGGCATCGCGATTCGTGGATTTACGTTCCAGCAATTGGTCAACCACTTTGTTCATTTCACTGGCGAGCATTGCCGTGGCATTGAAGTCTATAAGCTCAAGGGCACCTTTGGCGGTGTGTAATAATTCTCGCACCATGCCCAGGTGTTTGTTATCACGGGTTTCAATGGCCAGTTCTAGTGCAGCCTTGATATCTTTCAGGGTTGCACGCATCTCGTCAGAGACGACATACAAGGTATCTTTGTAGGCGGCGTTTAACATGATCTTAGCTTAATTTGTTACCGACATTTGGCGGTAACGGTTCTTATTTAGCAATGTTTCCTTTGTTGTATGGTCATTCCAGTTTGCTGTTGCTTGTTAGCTGTTTTGTTCGGGTAAGGTAAAGCCTTCAACCGACTCACGCAGTTCGTTCGCCAAATCTGCCAATTTGGATACGTTAGTGGAGGTTACCGACGCACCACCAGCAGTCTGGGTAGAATATTTTCTTAATACTTCCATGGTTTTGATCACGTTGGTAGCCTCAACCGCCTGACTTTGTGACGCGGAGGAAATACCGGTAATCAATTCCGAGATCTGTTTGGAAACCGACTGAATCTCATCCAGCGCTTCACCGGCGTTCTCGGCGAGTTTGGCGCCGCCCACCACGTTGGCTGTTGATTCTTCCATCGAAGCAACTGCTTCATTGGTATCGGTTTGAATAGTTTTCACCAGAGTTTCGATCTGTCTGGTGGCATCGGTCGCACGTTCAGCCAGTCGCTGTACTTCATCCGCGACCACCGCAAAACCGCGACCGGCTTCACCCGCCATAGACGCCTGAATCGAGGCATTCAAGGCCAAAATATTGGTTTGTTCGGCGATGTCGTTAATCAGGCCAACGATGTTTCCAATTTCCTGCGAACTCTCGCCCAGACGCTTGATCCGTTTGGAGGTTTCTTGAATGGTTTCACGAATAGAAGCCATACCTTCAATGGTACGACGTACGGCTTTACCGCCCTTGTCGGCGATCTGTACCGATTGTTGTGCAACATTGGATGAGATCTCGGCGTTATTTGATACTTTTCGTATTGATTCCGTGATCGAGCTAATTGCGTCATTGGCCTGGATCACATGATCATTCTGACTGGCACTCACTTCACTCAGTTTGTTAGCGGTCACCTGAGTTTGCTGGGCGGCACGATTTACCTGGGTTGCGGTTTGGTCAATTGTGACAACCAGTTCACGTAAGGCATCAACCGCGTAATTGATCGAGTCTGCAATTGAACCGGTTACGTCTTCAGTCACCGATGCTTCAACCGTCAAGTCTCCATCCGCGAGACTCCCCAGTTCGTCCATCAAACGTAAAATACCTTCCTGGTCTTTTTCGCCTTTGATCATTGCTTGTTGTGCCATAACTCGTGCATGTCCGGTTTTCCAGTATGCAAATAACATCCCGAGTATGCACAACCCGGCCAGGGCTACGAGCGACTCCAGTAAAAACGGAATGTTGCCGCCCAGCCCAAGGACGTTCAGTACTACAGCAACGACAATTATGAGCAAGCCGATCAACCCGAACAGGGGTATCTCTCTTGGACTCAAATTACTTTGTTTAGCCATGGGTTTTCCTCATGCGACAAACTCTGTCTTAATTTTTAGTATATTTAGTTTTATATTTTTATTAATTTACACTTGCAGCACTAGACTGCATGAATTGCGGGCTTTCCACTAACTTGCGTAATCCTAACACTGACCAGTGATTGTCATCTCGCTGGCAAGTGCCAAGTACGTATGGCTCGACCTGGTAATCTGTATTGGCAACTTTGCCCTTGGCCAACTCGGAATCACTAAAGCGTCGGAAGCCAAAGACCTCATCGACAATTAAGGCCACGGGTATCTTGTCATGGTTAACAACCAACATTCTTTCTTTGCCAGAAATTTCGTGTTCCCCGGCACCAACAAAACGGGCCAGATCGATTACCGGTATTAACTGACTGCGCAAATTCGCCAAGCCTCGTATCCAGTCGCTGGCACCTGGTACGCGGGTGGTGGGTATTACATTCAATACTTCCCTAACGTCACTGCGAGAGGTCAAAAAGGTTTCTTTGCCTACACGAAATGCCACACCCACCCACTCACGGCGATTTCCAGCACCAACTTGTGACTGACTCGCTTCACGGCAGCGCTGCTCAAGCAGTTGCAACAGACGAAACGGCGTGTCGCGATATTCGTAGAGGGGTTCTGACATTATTAGGTTTGCCTAAAGCGCGCTCAGGAATTTTTATCCAGAACTTCGCTGATTTTCTCCATCAGGCTTTTTTCTTTAACCGGTTTCACCAGATAATCGACAGCGCCCTGGCGCATGCCCCAGATACGATCGGTTTCCTGATTCTTGGTTGTGACCATGATGACCGGGATTGCCGAAGTTTTGTCGTTGCGGGATAGTTTACGCGTGGCTTGAAAACCATTAACGCCCGGCATGACCACGTCCATCAGGATCAAGTCCGGCGATTCAGCTTCTGCCATTTCAATTCCGGATTTGCCATCCTGCGCAACCAATACGTCATGCCCCCCTTTATCCAGGAAACCCTTGAGTATGTGAACCTCGGTTGGTGAGTCATCGACAATTAAAACTTTGGCCATCTGAGTTTTTCCTCTTTTTTACTGCGGTGCCCGCTATTAAAATGATTAGTTGTTGTATTTATGCAGCTGCATCGGTATGCAGGTTAATTGCATTCAATAATTCTTCTTTGGTAAATGGCTTGGTCAGATACTGTTCTGATCCGACGATCTTGCCACGCGCCCGGTCAAACAAGCCATCTTTACTTGATAACATGATAATCGGTGTCTGATTGTAGGTTTTATTGTGCTTAATCAAGGCACAGGTCTGATAACCGTCCAGTCTGGGCATCATGATGTCGACAAAGATCACATCGGGTTTGTGGTCCGCAACTTTTGACAAGGCATCAAATCCATCGATGGCGGTAAAGACTCTGAATCCCTCTTTAGTGAGGATGGTTTCAGCTGTGCGCCGGATAGTTTTACTATCATCGATGATCAAAACCTTTAATCCGGTGTTTTCTTGCGCTTGCGTATTGCTCACAATAGCTCCAATTGTTGAAATCTCGCATAACTTGGAGGCATGAAATATTCATTCACAAGTCTTTTGAGATTCTCATAAGTAACTGATTATTAAAATATTTATGTAAGATTTCGATGCGCCGAAACGCACCAAATCAATACTTTATACATATGTAATGGGTCTGGAAATCAGACAATCCATAACAGCCCTTTCTATAGGGCGAAAATCCAGCTTCCCCTAAAGCGTTGTCATCCATTATTCCCCAGACAACCTTTTTACCATATTCACCGCATCCCGCCAAGTAAGAATTCTTATTTTATCTTGATTGCTCAGTGAGTTATTTTACATAGTGAAGTTTTTTATGAAGTAAAATCACGATAATTGAAAGTCTGCCAAATCATGCTGACAAAGCAGTCCGAAGATCCATCAATTTGACCCAACTCTCAAGCGAGCACCAATCTCATGGCAAAAACAACAAAGCGTCCCAAAATTGCGATTGTGATGGATCCGATCCAGTCAGTGGCCGCGTATAAAGACACAACAATTGGCATGATCTGGGCCGCACAAGACTATGCCGATGTGCATTATTTGAATTTAGCCGATCTCTGGATCGCAAACGGTCAGGCCATGACTTGCTCGCAGTTACTGGTATTACACAACGATCAGGGGAAAGGTGATTGGTATCAATTAGGTGAAAGAAACACCCGTCCGGCGTCGCAATTTGACATCATTTTGATGCGTAAAGACCCACCTTTTGATATGGAGTACATATACGCGACCTATATTCTGGATCGCGCTCAAGTTAGCGGAGTTACCGTCAGTAATCATCCGCAAGCCCTCAGGGATATTAATGAAAAAGCTTACACCGCCTGGTTTCCCGAGTTGTGTCCGCCCACATTGATCACGCGTGACATGCAACGCATGGTCAATTTTCAACAAACGCATGGCAGTGTGGTTGCCAAACCTCTGGATGGCATGGGTGGTAAATCGATATTCGTGATCCATCCCAAGGATGGTAATCGCCAGGTTATTTTTGAAACCCTCACAGACCATGGCAAAAGATTCGCCATGGTCCAGGGGTTTATTCCCGAGATCACTGAAACCGGTGACCAGCGCATTATCATTATTGATGGAAAAGCTGCGCCCTATGCGCTGGCTCGCATACCCGTTCCAGGTGAGCATCGCGGTAACCTGGCAGCTGGAGGCAAAGGTCAAGGCGTGCCATTGAGTTCTGCTGCCCAAAAAATTGCAAATGTAGTTGGTCCCGAACTTAAAAAACGAGGCGTATTATTTGCCGGCCTGGATGTGATCGGAAACTACATGACCGAGATTAACGTCACCAGCCCAACAGGCATTCGCGAACTCAATTCGCAGTTCGACCTGGACCTGGGGCGAGATTATGTCAATGCCTTGCTCAAGCAGATCACATAGAACGGATTTGCCCATCGATACAATTAACCGCAAGGTGTATAAGTTATTCTGCTGTGTAATAGCCATGAGTATTGCACTGTTTTCGGGGTGCGCTTCAGAAGAAAGCCCCCATAAATTCCAGCGCTATACCCTCGGCACCTATGTACAGCTACAAATCTATTCCAGCAAACATCAGGCGGATGAATTCATTAAGCAGTTTGATCAACTCAGCAAAAAACAAACCAAAGACCTCTATGCCTGGGGTGATGGCTGGCTAACGGTTCAAAACCGGTTTTTGGAAAACGCCCAATGTGGTCTGCCCGTTGATGATGACAGCATGGTTTTTTTTCAAAAACTGAAAGACTTGCATGCGCATAGTTCCGGTTTATTCGACCCGGCAATCATGCCTCTTGTGGAACTATGGGGTTTTCATAAATCCGAGGAAATGCGTTCGGTTCCGCCAACGGATGAAGAAATTGAATCTCTCATGGCTCGATATGGCAATATGCAAGACATTGAATTGCACGACCGGAAAATTTGCGCCAAACGTCCATTAAAAGTGGATCTTGGCGGTGTCGCAAAGGGCTGGGCGGCGCAACAAGCGTTCGAAATGCTATACGAGCATGGCATTAACAACGCACTCATCGGTTTTGGGGGTGATCTCATCGCGCTTGGTCATAAGCCTGATGGCTCGCCCTGGAAAGTGGGATTAAAAAACCCCGATATCCACAGCAAAGGCTTTGATGCCCCGGCCATATTCACGCTTGATAAAAGAGAATCATCAGCGACGGCAGTATTCACGTCGGGTGACTACGAACGCCAGTTTGAATATAAAGGCAAACGTTCGCACCACATACTTGATCCACGCAGCGGCTACCCGAATACAGCAATTCGCAGCGTAACCGTCATTCACTCGGACCCGATATTGGCCGATGCTGCAGCAACCGCATTGCATGTGGCCGGTGAAGACTGGCAAAACATAGCCAAACAAATGAAAGTTGAAAATGTTTTAGTATTGTTCCCGAATAAAAAGGCACAAATAACAAACTCAATGAATGATCTAACCTCCTGGCAAGACCCGGATTATAAAGTTGAAGTGATCGCGCAACTAAATTCGACATACTGAATCTAAGTTATAATATGCGAGCTTCCAATTGAATAACTTAATGCTTTCTTCGGACCCCATTCACCATGCTTAATGATAATGATCGACTGATGACGGCTTTTTTTGTTGCGATTATTTTGCATGGAATCGTGATCTTGGGCATTACCTTTGAATCAGAAGCATTGATCCACAGTGGCAGCGATCAACTCGAAGTGGTACTGATACAGGGTCACAGTGACGACCTGGAACCGGAAAATGCAAAATATTACGCCCAGTCGAATCAACTGGGCTCCGGCAACACCGCAGATCAGGTACGTGCCTCCAGTGACCCTACGCAAGGTGATCCGTTTGATAATCCAGGCAATCCCGACGGCCAGGCGCTACAAGAACGTGAAGTTATTACTGACGAAGCGATGCGCCAATATCTGGCTGCACGGAAATCCGATCGCCCGAGTGTGCTTATACAAGTGAAGCCCGATATTGCTATTTCGGATTACCGCTTAAAGGCACGCCTCATGACCAGTGGTGAACAGGTACTGGCTCCGCAAGAAAAGACCGATGTCAAAAATCTCATAACTGCAAGCGAAGATAACGAGCTGGTGGTGTCGATCAATGCCAAAGAAAGCAATGTGGCAAATTACATCAGCGCCTGGCGACAGAAAGTGGAACGCATTGGCACCTTGAATTACCCTAAAGATCTGCTGGAAAAAAACCGACAACGTTCACCCGTCATCGAGGTCTCGATCGGTCGCGATGGCTCAATCCGCAAAGCGGCAATTTTACGCACATCCGGATCAGGCTCTACTGATCAGGCCGCCTTGCGAATCTTGCGCCTTGCAGCGCCTTTTGACCCTTTCCCCGAAGAACTGGCGGTTGGTAATAACGCGCTGACCTTTGTGTACGAATGGCAATTCACCGAAGTTGGCGTGGTTAAAGGTCGTGCCTTTAAAGGTGATTCTAATTAGACTCAGAATTCTTGTGTTTTATCACTTTAAAGCGGGACAAAAACTTACTTTTTCGAGCTGTGATGACCGATAATGGAGTCATGCAAGAAGGCTATCTCAACAACCAGTTACTTATTGCAATGCCGCAAATGCACGATCCTGTTTTCGAAAAAACCGTGACCCTGATCTGCGAGCATAATGCGGATGGTGCCTTGGGCATTGTGATCAATCGCCCTATTGCCATTAGTGTTGGTGAAGTGTTGCAACAACTGGATCTGGAATACCAGGGCAATGAAGGCAATGAACCGGTCCTGATCGGCGGACCTGTTGCCAGCGACCGTGGCTTTGTTTTGCATCGCATTGATAGTGACCTGAATAGCGAGCATGGTAGATGGGCATCATCCCTGGATGTGTCCGAGCAGATCCGGGTCACCACTTCCAAAGATATCATGCTCGCCATTGCTAATGGCAGTGGCCCAAGCCAAAAAGCCTTCGCCCTGGGGTATTCAGGCTGGGAAGCCGGTCAACTGGAAGAAGAGCTACTCGCCAATGCCTGGTTAACCGCCCCCTGCGATACCCGTATTCTATTCGAGATCCCATATGCTCAACGCTGGGAGGCTGCAGCACAATCCATAGGGATCGACTTGCACAATCTGAGTGGTGACGTTGGACATGCCTGATTCATCTGGCATGTCTGCCCCAAAAATCAATCAATCAATTATGGCGCTGGACTATGGCCAGCGGCGTATTGGTGTGGCGGTGGGAAACCCGATTACCCGCAATGCTCAGGCGCTGACCACCGTTATAATCAGTGACCCATTCACCATCAGCAATGCATTGCTCGATTTGATCAAAGAATGGCAACCCCATAAGTTGATCATGGGTATGCCGTATAATGCGGATGGCAGCGAATCCGGGATGGGTAAATCCATTCGACGTTACGCAGCTTTACTCAGTGACCGAATTGATATGCCAATAGAATTTATCGATGAAAGTTACAGCTCCAGGGAAGCCGGCAAGCAAATAAAAGAATTGCGCCAAACTGGCAAACGGAATAGACGTGTCAAAAAAACCGACATTGATAAAGCCGCGGCTGCAGTAATGCTACAACGCTGGATGGACGAGAATTACACTTAAACTGCCACAACAACTTACGAAACAATAAAACCAAACGAACTCACTACATGCACCATCTTTCAAGCATTGCCGACCTGAGCGCAGAAAACATACGAGCAATATTTTCTAAAGCCGATGAATTGAAAGCCATGTCGGCGACAGAGCTGAACACGCGTTTACAACATCGCATTCTGGCCAATTTGTTTTTTGAACCGAGTACACGTACCCGGCTTTCCTTTGAGTCAGCCGCCAAACAGCTGGGCATGCACGTGCTGACCATGAATGAACATCAATCATCGCGGGTCAAGGGCGAAACCTATCTCGATACGCTGATCACACTGCAAGCGGTGGGCGCCGAGATCTTTGTGATTCGCAGCAAAGATGAAAAAATTTGCAATGAACTGGCGATTCAGATGAGCCGGCTGCATCCGAATACGCATATCATTAATGGTGGTGGCGGCACACTGAATCATCCTACCCAGGGCTTACTCGACGTTTACACCATGCTCCAGCATCACTCCGATCTCGAGTCTGCCAAGATCGTTATAGTGGGTGACATCAAACACTCGCGAGTGGCGCGTTCCACCTGTCAGTGTTTGAATGCGCTGGGGATCACAAACATCAGTTTAGTGGCACCGCAACATCTGTTGCCGGAAGCCTCTGAATTCACAACATCTAAACAGGGCACTGATCTGGATACCGCACTGGAAAATGCCGATATCGTGATGGCGCTACGCATACAAAAAGAACGCATGCTGGATGGCGAGATTCCAGACAACGACAGTTATCACCAGCGTTACGGCATTAATAGTCAGCGATTGGAAAAAACCTGTCCACAAGCACTGGTTATGCACCCGGGTCCAATGAATCGCGGCGTTGAGATCAGTAGCGAACTGGCTGACAGCCAACGCTCCTTGATTTCGGCACAAGTTAACAACGGGCTTTTCATCCGAATGGCTCTGTTCGATCTCTTACTCAATAAACAATAATTTATGAACACAACAACGACTGACACATCACATCGCGGACAGATCTTTCTCGAATCGGCAACGGTTATTGAGCAAGAGTCCTGGCCTGGCGAGCAATACATACTGCGCGTGTATGCTCCTGAAACTGCCAAACGCGCCAAGGCAGGAAGTTTTGCGCATCTTACCTGTGACCCGGCTGTACCCATGCGTCGGCCCTTGTCCATCATGCGCGCTTCACCTGAACAAGGCTGGGTGGATTTTTTATACAAAATTCATGGTCACGGCCTGCATCACTTAAGTTCGCGTGCAGCAGGTGACAACATCAGTGTGTTGGGACCGATTGGCAAAGGCTTCACTTTACATGCGAATAAACCCCGCCCTTTATTGATCGGCGGCGGCGTAGGAATTCCGCCAATGATATTTCTAGCCGAAAGCATCAAGGCTAACCCAGACGCCGACTGGAAAACTTTTTGCATCATGGGTTCCGAGATTCCGTTTCCCTTCGCTGTGAGCAAATCGTCGATAGCAGTACAAGGCATAGATGAGGCCATCAATGGCTCACACCCGCTGCTGGAAAGCTGGAACATTCCAAGCCGTCTTGCTTCCTGGCAAGGCTATGCAGCCAGTTTCAAGGGCTTTGTGACCGATCTTGCCGATGCACATTTACAGACTTTGTCGCAAGCCGAACTCGATGAGATCGAGATCTTTGCCTGCGGGCCTACACCAATGTTAAAAGCCGTGGCCGCGCTAGCGCGTAAATACAGTCTTGACTGCCAGGTTTCGCTGGAAGAGTTTATGGCCTGTGCGGTGGGTGGATGCGCCGGGTGTACCGTTCCGGTGCAAACTCCGAACGGTTTAGAAATGCAACGCGTCTGTGTGGATGGCCCGGTATTCGAGGCCGCGCAAGTCTATCCTGGCTAAGTTGTAGTTATTTACTTATCGACCTGCAAAAGCAGGTCAATACAAGTGTGATCAACCAAAATTGATTCTGGCTTCCAGGTCGGCTTTGGAATCCGCATTCAACAGAGCTTCTTCCAAAGATACTTTGCCAGAGGCGTATAACTCGTACAATGCAGAATCAAAACTCTGCATGCCGCCTTCGGTAGTTGCGTTCAAAGCTTCTTTCACACTACTAATATCATTTTTCAGGATCAGCTCACGAATGTGCGGGGTATTCATCATGACCTCTACCGCCGCACAGCGTTTACCATTTTTCATGATCACAAGGCGTTGTGAAATGATGGCGTTTAAATACTGTGACATATCAGTCAGGATCTGGTGATGGCGCTCTTGCGGAAACATATTAATAATCCTGTCCAGGGTTTCTGCAGCATTATTGGCGTGCAAGGTTGCAACCGTTAAATGCCCGGTACCTGCCAGGGTTAATGCCGTTTCCATGGTTTCACCGTCTCGGATCTCGCCAATCAAAATCACATCCGGCGCTTCTCGCACGGCACTGCGCAGTGCATTGTGATAGCTGTGGGTGTCGGTACCCAGTTCGCGTTGATTGACTATAGACTTTTTACTTTTGTGCAAAAATTCAATCGGATCTTCAACAGTTAAAATGTGGCTGGAAGAGTTTTCATTGCGATGATCAAGCATTGCTGCAAGCGTGGTTGATTTGCCCGAACCGGTCGCGCCAACCATCAACACCAATCCCCTTTTACCCATGATCAATTCCGGAATCTTGTCTGGCAGATCCAGATCTTCCAGGCGTGGGGTTTCAGGTGAAATAAAGCGTAAAACCATCGCAATACTGCTGCGCTGATGGAAGACATTGACCCGAAAACGTCCCAAACCCGATTCCGAGATGGCGAAATCCACTTCCAGGTTCTCGATCAATTGCTCTTTTTCTGACTGGGTCATGATCGACATGGCCGCCGCTTTGACAGACGCCACATCCAGAATGGTATTGTTCACAGCACGGATCACACCGTCGATCTTGATCTTGATCGGCGAGAACGGACTCAAGAAAAGATCCGAGGCTCTTTTCTCGGCCATAATTTTTAACAGGGGTTTGATATTCATAACAACAAGCTTCCAGAGATCAGTTTATTTTGTAACTTTTTTAATATTATTTAATTGTTTTTAAATTGTGTAAGGCCTACTGGCTTAACGATGAAAGCCGTCGGTATCATCTTCTTCAAGAATTTCCAGAGAAGTCGAGGATTCATCGATCTTTTCATTGCGCTTACTGTCGAGTTTAACGCGCAAACGCAATTCATTACGTGAATCGGCATTACGCAAGGCATCTTCATAACTGATAGTACCATCTTCATAATGATTGAATAAGGCCTGGTCAAACGTACACATGCCCATACGTGTGGATTTTGCCATGGTGTCTTTCAGCAGGTTTACTTCACCTTTAAAGATCAGATCTGCAACCAGGGGTGAATGTAACAGGATCTCCATAGCCGCAACCCGGCCTTTGCCCGATGAGCGGGGAATCAGTCGTTGCGAGATCAAGCCTTTCAGGTTCAAAGAAAGATCCATCAATAACTGATCGCGGCGCTCTTCCGGGAAAAAGTTGATAATACGATCGAGCGCCTGGTTGGAGTTATTGGCGTGCAAGGTGGCCAGACATAAATGACCGGTTTCAGCAAACTGCACCGCGTATTCCATGGTTTCGCGACTGCGGATCTCGCCCATCAGAATAACGTCGGGCGCCTGACGCAAGGTATTCATCAGCGCCACTTCCCAGGAATCGGTATCTACCCCGACCTCACGTTGTGTGATCACACATTTTTGATGACGATGCACAAATTCAATCGGGTCTTCGATGGTAATGATGTGTCCATTGGAGTTTTTGTTGCGATGATCAAGCATCGCGGCCAGGGAGGTAGACTTACCCGAGCCGGTTGCCCCGACCACGATGACCAGACCGCGTTTTTGCAGCACCACATCTTTCAAGACCGGCGGCAAACCGAGTTTATCGAATTCAGGAATGTCGGTGGTAATGGTTCTTAAGACTGCACCAACATGGGTTTGCTGTACAAACGCATTAACACGAAAACGTCCGATACCGCGCGGACTGATGGCAAAGTTACATTCTTTGGTGGCATCAAAAGATTTGGTTTGTTTGTCATTCATTATCGATCGAACGATCACACTACTTTGCAAAGGGGTCAGGGGCTTATCCGAAACCGGTTTTACCGCACCATCAACTTTGATCGCCGGCGGAAATCCGGCTGTAATGAATAGATCCGAGCCGCCCTTTGCAACCATGGCGCGCAATAGATCCTGCATGAATTTAATCGCTTGATCTCTTTCCATTGTTTTCCCTTAAAGTGTGTTTCTTGGCATTATTCTTTTGTGAATCGGTAACTAAAACTTAAAACAACTCTTTCTGGGAAGCACGATAACGCGCGTCCTGACGTGAGATCTGACCGCGTTTCACCAAGTCTTGCAAACATTGATCAAGGGTTTGCATGCCTTCCGCCTGTCCCGTCTGGATGGCTGAATACATTTGCGCGATCTTGCCTTCACGGATCAGGTTTCGAATCGCCGGCGTACCGATCATAATTTCGTGAGCTGCAATTCGCCCACCACCTATTTTTTTCAATAGCGTTTGTGAAATAACCGCGCGTAGAGATTCAGACAACATCGCACGCACCATTTCTTTTTCCGCTGCCGGGAACACGTCAACAATACGGTCAATGGTTTTGGCGGCCGAACTGGTGTGCAGGGTTCCGAACACCAGGTGACCGGTTTCTGCAGCGGTTAGCGCCAGGCGAATGGTCTCAAGGTCACGCATCTCGCCAACCAGGATCACATCAGGATCTTCACGCAAGGCAGAACGCAGTGCTTCATTAAAGCCCAGAGTATCGCGATGGACTTCACGCTGGTTGATCAGAGATTTTTTACTTTGGTGTACAAATTCGATCGGATCTTCAATGGTTAAAATGTGATGCGGCTTGGTCTCATTGATGTAGTTGATCATGGCCGCAAGCGTGGTTGATTTTCCCGAACCGGTCGGACCGGTGACCAGACAAATTCCGCGCGGTTGGTCAGAAATGTCCATAAACGAGGCAGGTGCAGCAATATCCTCAAGGGTCAGCACTTCCGATGGAATGGTACGAAACACGGCGGCCGCACCACGACCCTGGTTAAATGCATTAACCCTGAAACGCGCCAAATTCGGAATTTCGAAAGAGAAATCTGTTTCCAGGAATTCTTCATAATCCTTACGTTGCTTGTCATTCATAATGTCATAGATCATGGTGTGCACATCTTTGTGCGCCATAGCATCCATATTCAGACGTTTAACGTCACCATCTACCCGGATCATCGGAGGTAAACCCCCTGATAAGTGCAGGTCAGACGCATTATTTTTAACACTGAATGAGAGCAACTGTGCAATATCAACGGCCATGGGATATCCTTTTTTGGTTTTGTAACTTTCGACTTATAAATTAGTCATACAATTTTTGATCTTTATGGCAGCGGCTCATTCATTGGTTTTGAAACTTTACGCTTGCATAAAATATCGTAAACCCTAAGTATAGCGCACCATTTTGTTAAAACTAAAGCAGGATTCTCATAAAATCACCAAAATGACTGATATTCCAAACAATCTGTACCAAATCCGTGACGAAATTCAGCGTTATGCCAAGGCTTGTGGTCAGGATACAGAACAAATTCGACTCATTGCTGTGAGCAAAACCCATAATGTTGAATCCATCCTGGCAGCCGCATCCGCCGGGCAGCGGGATTTTGCTGAAAACTATGTGCAAGAAGGTCTGGAAAAGATCCAAAAAATACGCGCCCTTGATGGGCAGATCGCAGATCAACTTTGTTGGCATTACATTGGACAGATCCAGGGCAATAAATGTCAGGCCATTGCGACACATTTTGACTGGGTGCATTCACTCTGCTCCATAAAACACGCGCAAAGATTAAACCGCTTAAGGCCGGAAGCTTGCCAGCCTTTGCAAATCTGCGTGCAGGTGCAACTCGAAAACAAGCCCGGTCGCGGCGGCATAACACTGGCAGACGTCCCCGAATTCCTGAGCGAGATTTGCGACTTACCCCAGATCAATGTGCGTGGTCTAATGTGTGTCTTGCCCGAGGGCATGCGCGGGGATGCTGCGTACGCCGGGTTTAGCCGGGTACGAGATGTTTTGTTGGAGCAAGGCAAAGCGCACCCGAGTCTGGACACCCTGTCGATGGGCATGTCGGGAGATTTCCGCGAAGCTATTCGGGCAGGATCCAATATGCTGCGCCTGGGATCTGCAATCTTTGGTGCGCGTGGGTAAAAATAACCTAACTGTAAAATAGAGAAAATTACATGACATATCCTAAAATCACATTCATTGGCGGTGGCAATATGGCCACGGCTATGCTGAGTGGCTTATTAAACAATAGCTACCCGCGTGAAAATTTTGTGGTAATCGAACCCGATGCCAAACGTCGCGAAGATTTGACGCAACGCTTTGCGATCACTTGTCTCGCGC
Source organism: Gammaproteobacteria bacterium (assembly GCA_013001575.1). NCBI lineage: Bacteria > Pseudomonadati > Pseudomonadota > Gammaproteobacteria > Gammaproteobacteria bacterium. The sequence goes on along the minus strand of JABDMI010000087.1, from coordinate 14,753 downwards.
ATGCTGATAGCAGCTCAATTGCGGCTGATTTTGTGATCCTTGCGGTTAAACCGCAGATAATTCGCGGAGTATGTGAAGACCTCGCAAAACATAGCAGCAATGCTCAAAGTGTTTTCATTTCCATCGCCGCCGGCACAACCACACAACACCTGATGGAGTGGTTAAAACTCCTAAATAACACGGATCCGGTAGTGGTGCGCGCCATGCCAAATACGCCAGCCTTGATCGGAGAATCGGCGACTGGCCTGTATTCAGCCAAACAATTAAGTAATGACAAACAGGCGGCAATAGAGGCTATTTTTGCCTCGATTGGACAAGCGATTTGGTTAGACCAAGAAGAGTTGATCGACTCGGTCACGGCCTTGTCGGGCAGTGGACCAGCGTATTTTTTTGGTTTTATGGAAGCATTATGCAATGCCGGCATTCAACAGGGGCTCACGCCAGATCAAGCGCAAAAGCTGGTTTTGCAGACCGCGCTCGGGGCTGCCCTTATGGCAAAACAATATGTCACAGGCGAAAATGTAAATGCATTACAAGAATTACGTGAACGCGTGACTTCCAAAGGCGGCACTACCGCTGCCGGCATGGCCAGCTTGCAAACACATAAGTTCAGTGAAATTGTAGCGCAAGCCGTGCAAGCAGCAAAACAGCGTGCTACAGAGCTCGCAAAAGCCAGAGACTAAAGACTAATGAATATAGACGAGTGGCTTATTCGTTTTTGCACGTAAAGGCTGTAAATTAAAAACAAGACTTCGAGTACAATTCACCCATGGCCGCATTAACTTTTTTACTGGAAATATTCCTGAATCTGTTTTTAAGCATTTACTTGTTGCGTTTTATTTTGCAAATGGTGCGCGCAAATTTCAGGAACCCGATCGCGCAGGCAATCACACGATTAACCAATCCGGTGGTCATGCCATTACGCAAAGTAATGCCCCCGATAGGTAAAATCGATAGTGCATCACTGGTCAGTTGTTTGTTGGTAGCAATTATATGTCAGTTTATTCTGCACTCGCTGCGCATGCGCGGACTGGACTGGTTAAGCGAGAATTTTTCAATTTTACTGATTGGCAGTGCCTTGTTGCTAGTTTTCAGTTTAATTCAATTATATATTGTATTGATAATTTTCCAGATAATTTTGAGCTGGATTCAACCAACACAACACTCGCCGCTTACGGCATTCTTACATGAACTCACGGCCCCGCTGTTAACCCCGGCGCGCCGTCTTATCAAGCCGATTGGCGGATTAGACCTGTCCCCCGCATTAGTCATATTAATTCTTGCGGCAATTCAAGTACAACTGGCAAGCTGGTTTGGATAATTTCAATCATCATTTGCTAAAAGCCCAGGATCAGGCGTATAGTTAAGTTGCTACGAACCAGCTCACAAGGCGACCCAATATGCATATTTTCGACTCACGTAAATTAATCTTCACTTCTCTTGGTGCGTGTTTATTATTTTTAATGGCATGTGGCGGACCCGCACCGTCTACTGAAACCATCTCTGGTGCACCTCCGGCACGTGAAGTCAGTCAAAACAAGTCTTTTGATAATGGAAATTACGTAATTAATTTTAATATTATTAATACCGAACTCCTAGATCCCGAGATTAGCCGAAAATACGACGTGACCCGGAGTAAAAACCGTGCCCTGGTAAACATATCCGTGCAGAAAAAAAATCAGGATGGCTCTAAGACTCCGGTAACGGCGGTTTTAAATGCGAATGTTTCAAATTTGACCGGACAATTGAAAAAACCCGACTGGCGCAAGATCGAAGAAGCCGGCGGAGCGGCCATTTATTACATCGGATTGATTCGAATTGCCAATGGAGAAACCCTGGTGATAGATATGAATGTGTTACCTGATGGCGAGAATGACCCGATTCCAGTTCGATTCCAGCAACGTATGTTCACCGACTGATTTTTGGAGAACGATTAAAACTTAAGCAACATTGTCAAAATAGCATACATAAGCTACAAACAAAGGATAAAAAACTGAAAAAAACCGCAATTATTGTATTTTTTTTTATTTAGATATGCTATTTTTGTCACCACAGTAAATTACCCAACCAACTAATTAACTCAACCAGGAGCTATCAATGGCTACAAAGAAAAAAACTTCTAAATCAGCTGCGGCTAAACCGCCAACAAAAACGGAAATTTTGCGCACCATTTCGGACGACACAGGTTTGACCCGCCGCGATGTAGATGCAGTTTTCGAGTCGCTGCGAGGCTTAATTAAAAAGAACCTTGGGCGTCGTGGTCCAGGTGTATTCACACTACCAGGCATTGTTAAAATTAAAGTTGTGACCAAGCCTGCTACTAAAGCCAGAAAAGGCATTAACCCTTTCACAGGCGAAGAGATCATGATCAAAGCCAAGCCTGCACGTAAAGCAGTTAAAGTTTTGGCACTTAAAGCTCTGAAAGACATGATCTGATCAGACTTTAGTCTAGAAATTTAAAAACCGGCCATTGGCCGGTTTTTTTTTGCATGCTATTTTGCGATTTTAAATTTAATTCTTAAACCAAGCCTGGATCAGCTCGCGTAATTGATTGAGTTTGCCATGAAAAAAATGATCTGCAGAATTAATCACTTCCAGGGTCGGGCTTGGTGTTTGTGCAGTGATGAAAATACGCACCTTGTCTACTTCAACCAGCTCATCTTCGTCACCCTGGATCACTAACCAGGGAATTTGTGGAGCGCTGATAGCGGAAAAGTCCCAACGCCCGACCGGTGGCGCCACAGTGACCAGTTTCTGTATATTAAAAGTCTGCAGCGTTGCCGTGTTTTGTGCGGTCAATAGCGCCACATAAGCGCCGAACGAGAACCCGGCCAAAACTACAGGCAATTCCGGCCATTTGGCTTGCACCCAGCCCAGCACCGCTAAAACATCGTCTACTTCGCCTATGCCATCTGCATGCTCTCCCTCGCTGTCTCCTACACCTCGAAAATTAAAGCGTACACCTATCGCCCCTTCAGGCTTCAGGCTTTGCGCCAGCATGTAAGCGACTTTGTTGTGCATCGTGCCTTGAAAAAGCGGGTGCGGATGACACACCACTACGACCAGCCGGGCTTGTTCCTCGGGGCGATCAACTACAAGCTCCAAATCACCGACGGCGCCTTGGATAATTATTGATTGATTTGCCATATGCGATTTGGTTTGGCGCTTAAGATCATATGCCTGAGGTGAAGTCCATGTTTTTTAAATCCAGACGACCGGTATCAGATAATTTATCCGTGGTTTTCTCACTGGTTTTATCCGGCGCATAATACAGCAAGGTGTCACCGGCAACGGGCTCGAGTTTTTCATTCTCCGATTCAAGAACCAGATCGTCATTGGCTTTGATGACCACCAACAACATCGCATCAGCACTGGCATCGCCAAGAAAATCGCTGTAGGTATAGTTTTCACTTAACTTGGTGCTGTAAAATTGCCAACCGCGAATATGCAATTTCCATAAACGCTCAAACACAGCATCGGCCTGGAAGGCGGGTTTTCCGCGAATAGATCGCGCCACCCCACGATCACCTTCATCACTACCCACACCCATGGGCAATTGATACACAGCCTTGCGTCCGATCTCGGGAGCCAGCGCATTGCACACCAATGCGTTGTAAGCATCATTACTGGTTGCCGCAAAGACCGCATCAATATGCGAGATCTCAACCGTAGCTTCGGCAAAATCCGATAAGATCTCACCATAAAATACCGGGACGCCCGCCAAGCGGGCAGCGCGTAAATTGTGCCAGGAATTATCCGCAACCAACACACCTACATTCAGGGACTTGAGCTTATTGGCGAATGCTATGGCCCAGGGTGATCCACCTACGATTAACAGGGATTGTTTGTCCGGTGCCGCCAATCCAAGGCGTCTGGACAACCAGCCAATACTCATTCCATGCAGCACAACCGTGACAAAAATTACAAAAAAGATCAATGGCAACAAGGCATCGGCACCCGGGTAACCGGCCTCATACAGACGTGGTCCCATCACACCCGCCGTAGCTGCAGCCACAATCCCGCGCGGCGCGATCCAGGCTAGCAAGATCCGGTCATTGCGCGGCATGCCCGATTTAATGGTGGCTAACCAGATTGTTAACGGGCGACAGATAAATAGCACAGCGGCAATCAGTGCAACGCCTCGCCACCCAATTACCCGGGCAATTCTCAGGTCGATATCGGCGGTTAATAAAATAAACACCGCCGAGACCAGCATCACCGTGATGTATTCTTTAAAACGACGCATATCCTGCAACCCTGGTATGTGCATGTTACCGATCACCATGCCCATAATGGTCACAGCAAGCAGTCCTGCCTCGTGTTGCAGGGCATTAGATAACTCGAACACCACAAGTACCAGAGTTAACATGACCGGTGATTTCAGGAATTCGGGGACGTAACCGCGTAAAAAAGCCTTACCCGTTAACCATCCACCGAGACCGCCAAGAAAAATACCCGAGGCTAGAGCCAAGCTCAAACCAGACATGATCGCAATCCAGCCACTGCCCTCGCCTACATAAACAAAAAACTGGAAAACCAGTACAGCCATCAAGGCTCCGATCGGATCATTAACGATCCCTTCCCATTTTAAATACGAGGCCGTACGTCGATTTAAGCCGGCTTGTCTGAGCAAGGGCATGATCACAGTCGGGCCAGTTACCACTAAAATGGCTCCAAACACCAAACTTACAGGCCAACTCAGTCCACCGATGAAATGTCCGGACAGGGAACAGGTGACAAATGCGACCGGTGCACCAATGTAAACCAGACGTTTTACCCCTGAAGCCGCTTCACGTAATTCATGGATATGTAAATTCAGACCGCCTTCAAATAAAATGATGGCAACACACAAGCTGACGATCGGTCTCAGTAGACTGCCAAAGGTTTCACTCGGGTTAACCCAGCCAAGTACAGAAACGCCCACGATCAAGCCGGCCGACGCTAATAAAACGATTGCTGGTAATCTGGTTTTCCAAGCTAACCACTGGGCGCCAACACCAAAAGTGATGATGGCAACCATGATCATGGAAATGTGTTCGGCATCCAAAAGCGTTATCCGGTAAAAATACGACGGGTAAACTTAGCCTGTGTTAAGGTTTGTTGCAAGCCAAAAAGCAAAATAAAATGATTGTAAGTTGCTGATTTTGCTGTTAGCGCACGGATAAATTTGTACAATAGAGTCTCACAGGCGAGCAAAATATAAAGTATGCCTGTAATTTGTGCAGATCAGAATAAGGGCATTCTATCCGCATACCCGGTAACTGCCTGGAGGAGGACAAACAATCAACATGTATTTTGACCTCAATAATCAAGAAGATAAAAGCGCCGTAGTGTCGACCATCCTGATCGGTTCGATCAGCCTGCTGGCCATGATCTTTCTTAGTTTCAAATCCGTGATCCCGGGAATCGAAAAAGACTTGTTGCAAGGCGTGTCACAACAATTACTTGAACACAAGATTCGCAATGTTTTAGTCTCGGTTGAAGGCCGCGACATTTATCTGGAGGGCGTGGTCAATCCCGAGAGCGCCGACAACGCCATTAGTCTGGCGCGAAGAGTTAAAGGGGTCAGGCGGGTTTACAGTAATTTAAGGGTAATTGAATAAGCATGCTTTATTTAATCCTGCAAATGTTGTTCTTGTTGGTCATGGCCGTGTTGATCGGGTTATGGGTAGGCTGGCGTTTACGCGGCCTTGAATTTAGCCGACGCCTTGGCACATTGCAGAATGAATGGGCCGGGCGCTTCAGATCCACCGATCGTGAGCGCGATATTGCGGTTAAAAAAGCAACCACACTTGATCTGAAAAGTCGCCAGTTACAGCAGCAACTGGAGGTGACCGGACGCCTGATTAAACGCTTTGAAGAATCAGACCGGAAAGCGCAAGAGATCATTAAAAATGACTTGCAAAAGATTGAAGCTTTGACCCGGGTGGTGAACAAACTGAAGCTGGATCTGAATAAACGTGATATTACGTTGAAAAAATTCAAAACTCTCCTGGCCACCTTGCAAAAACTGGAGCGTGAACAAAAACAGAAAATCCGCACCGGCTCGAGCACCATCGAACGCCTGATGCAACAAGCTCAACAAAAAACTGCTCAGGTCAATGAGTTGGCGGCAGAATTAAAAGACATGGAAACTCAACAGGAATCAGCCCAGGAACTTTCTACTGATATCAAACAACATTATTACGAACTTGAAGCCAAGTTGCGTGACCGCGAAACCAAGCTCGAGTTGATTAAATCCGAACTTGAAAAGCAACGTAAAAACACCAGTTCGATGGAGCAAGAGTTACATCTTATACAATCGCAAGTCAGTACAGCACCGGCTAATGACCTTGGCTTGACCCCACAAGTCTCAAACCGTCCGGTCTGGATACTCGAAGAGCCGGAAGGTTCCAAGGACAATCTGCAATTGATCAAGGGAATTGGGCCGGTGATGGAACGCTTGTTGAATGAGATTGGAATATTTCATTATCATCAACTGGCGCGCATGAATGAATCAGACTGTTTGTGGGTTGCGGACCGAATTCGAACTTTCCCAAAACGCATTATGCGTGATCGCTGGCAACAGCAAGCTGTTGAGCTGGATCTGGACAAAATGGATCAAGCAGATTTCACACTTAAAAATCCTACAACTAAATTAGCCAAAGGGGATATCTGATGCAATTAACCGTTATTGAATTTACCCACGGTGATCCAATTCCATCGGGCAATGCATTTGCTCAAGTTGATGCGGTCCAGCACATTGCGTTGAGCGATAACAGAAACCCCGGGGTCAGCTGGTCAAATATTCCGGAAGGTACGCGTTCCCTGGTCTTGATTTGTGTCGACCGGGATGTCCCTACTAAAGCAGACGATGTTAACCAGGAAGGTCGCGAGGTTCCTTCCGATCTACCGCGCTGTGATTTTTATCACTGGGTTATGGTGGACATTCCACCTGATGTGGAATCAATCATGTCTGGAACTTGTTCCAAAGGCGTTACGCCACACGGCAAACAAAATCCTTCCGGCCCCAAAGGATCCCGACAAGGCTTAAATGATTACACCCAGTGGTTTAACGGGGATGAGTCCATGCAAGGTGAATATTTTGGTTATGACGGCCCTTGTCCGCCCTGGAATGATAGCCTGGTGCATCATTACGATTTTTGCTTGTATGCCACAGACCTTGACACTCTTCCAGTGAATGACGCATTCACCGGACCCGAAGTAATCCATGCTCTTGAGGGTCATATTCTGGCCGAAGCAAAAGTTACCGGAACTTATACTTTAAATCCTGATCTCTTGTCCTGATTTGTATTGCTAATAGTCTTTGACAAATACTGAACGTGTGATTATCAAATCAGACCAGGTTAAAGTTGAACAAACTTGAATTTTTTCTTCTACTTGCTCAAGTGGAAACTCGACACTTTCATCCAGTTGATAACTCACCGCCATACCACCAACCAAGGCGCGTATGTAACCTGTACATTTAATACTTGCAATCGTTTTTTGCTAGAAAATTCTGACGTATTATCGACAGTAACTTTAGCGGACTCTCTCTTGTTTTGTCAGAAAATAATAGTGCCAAGTGCTATCAAAATAGTCAGAGAACTACCTTAGACCAGAATTTTTTAATTCTGTGAAACATGTTTATGAATTTCTCCATCTTTCATGATGAATTCCAGGCGTTGTAACTTGGTGATATCGTCGAGGGGATTACCTTTGACGGCAATAATATCGGCAAACTTGTTCGCCTCCAATGTGCCCAGTGTTTCCGAAACCCCAAGTAACTTCGCAGCATTCACCGTAGCAGACTGTAATGCCTGAATTGGCGTCATGCCCGCCTCGATCATATACACAAACTCTTCTGCGTTGCGTCCATGCTCCGAGACTCCGCTGTCGGTGCCAAAAGCAATATTGACGCCGGCTTTGTGCGCACGTCCGAACGTTTCCTGAATGATCGGCCCTATCGCCGCTGCCTTGGGACGTACAACCGCCGGGAAAAAGCCGTCAATTTTGGCCTTTTCCGCCACCCACTTACCGGCGATAATCGTTGGTACATAATACGCGTCGTATTTTTTGAGTAAATTCATCACATCGTCGTCCATGTAAGTGCCATGCTCGATTGAACTCACTCCGGCGTTCAATGCACGTTTCATGCCTTCGGCGCCATGTGCATGCGCGGTAACTTTAAAGTCATAATCTTTTGCCGTTGCGATGAGCGATTCCAGTTCTTCATCCGAAAATTGCGGATTCTGGCCACTTTTTGCCACACTCAAGACCCCGCCAGTGGCTGTGATCTTGATCAGGTCGGCACCGTCTTTATAGCGTTGGCGAACGGCCTTGGCGGCTTCATAGGGCCCGTCGATCACGCCATTTTCCGGCGTGGCAGCAGGACGCAAATGACTGACAATGCCATTGGTCGGATCAGCATGGCCGCCCGTGGTTGCAATGGATTTTCCAGCGGTATAAATTCTCGGGCCGTCGATCAAACCCTGGTTGATCGCATTGCGTAATGAAACCGTAACATTATGAGCGTCACCCAAATTTCTCACTGTAGTGAATCCGGCGTCGAGGGTGCGCTTGGCATAGACCACCGACTGCAGCGCGATGTCGGCAGGCTCTTTGGTGAAACGATCAAGGTATCGATTAGGGCCAAATTGCATACTAATGTGCGTATGCATGTCCATTAGCCCGGGTAGAACGGTATGTTCTTTAAGATCAATTACAACGTCACCTTGTTCAGGCTCGATAAACCCCTCTTCGATGGATTCAATACGATTACCAGCGACCACAATACTGACATTTTTTTGTATTTTATTGGATTTCATGTCAAGCATGCGCCCGGCGTGAATAAGCGTAGCCGCCTCAAGGGTCATGCCCAGGAATAATCCTGAGGTGAGTAGAATTAAAATACTTTTATAAATTTTGAAACGGCCCAACATGAACTTCTCCTAATCTGATAACTTTCAGTATATCGCAAGCTTATTTCACACGGCTGGCTTCAACTCTGTAAATACTCAACCAGCTTGCGCCTTCATCATTGGACCACTCCATACGCCATTTGAATGTGTCTGGTGTTATGTCACTGAATACTGTTCTGGTCAAGCGACCATTGTCACTGGCCTGTGAAGTGAAGAGCACTTCATTTGCGCTTTGTACACCAGTGTATAACTCAATATTGCGTTTACGTGAAGACAACCAGGCGGCCTGCCAGGTTTTTGCCAAGGGATTATAGACCCTTAAATTTGTACCATAACCCGGGCCTTTGTCTGCCTCGCCGGAATCACTAAACCACACATCTTGCATGCTGGAACCGTTCTGGATCGGATAGAAGCGCCAGCTGGCACCGGACTGTTCCTGCCAGGTACCGTCATTTTGTAATTGCCAGTCGCGCACATTCCACACACCGATCAACGGGGCCAAAAGGCCAAAGTTCAGGGCATTGTTTGTTGTAACACTTCTGGAAGTCTGGCTTGGTGTGGTTTTGGGTTGCACAACATCATTCGCGGTTGAGGACGTTGCACAAGACAACAAAACGAAACACATCAGGGTGTGGCCTAAAACGGTTAATATTTTTCTGGTTTTCATACTTGATCCGTCCAATGCCTGGAATCCACAGGATTTATGAGAGTTTATAAATTCACTCTACCCATAAACCAGAAAAGCCGCAAGCAATGCTTGCGGCTCATTAAAATCCTGACTAAATCAAGCTTCAGGCTTTGCGTTCTTCGCCACAGGCCTTGCGTGCTGCCTTGTCCAGATCTGCGCCTTTTTTAAGTTTTCCTTTGGAAGCCGGGCCTTCGTATTTGAAGGTACCGTCTTTGGTTTTTGTGACCATCAGATCTTTGCCGTTTTTGCACACACCATAATATGCCATGCCATCGTCAGCTGAATAGCCGTGCTTGATCTCGTAAGCTGAAACGCTTAGGGAACAGATAGATAAAGTGATCGCCAGTACTGCAGCTTTAAGAAAATTTGTGAGATTTTTCATGTATAACTCCGCGAGGTTCTACCGAAATGCGAGCAGAGTTACATCTTTATGGCGCATCCACTGACAATCTTCGGTTATCAAAGGTTTAATTCATCGCTACTAAATTTTGGGTCTATTTACTGAAGATCCAATAACGATTGCGCTGGATTCTATCAATCCATTCAAGGAATTGCAAAAACAAAACGCGCCAATTGGCGCGTTTTTTCAATTATTTACCTGATTTAACGGCCAGTTCAATCGGCCTTGTTATTACTACTCTCAAGGGTTAAATGGGCCGGATGCTCGTCCTCGTCAATAAATGGAAAGGGTTTTTTATTATCCTGTTTCATTAAATTCTTGGTAACAGCACCAATTGCATAACTGGCCCAGGCCCCGGTACTTCCTATACCCGGCGCTTCGGATGCTACTGGTATTTCGGAGTCAATGACTGGCAAAGTCCATTCTTGTTCAGGTTTATTGTGTGCCATTAAAAAATCTCGCATTTGGTGTGTTGTTATTATACATATGTCTCGCCCCGGAATCGCGCCCTGCTTCTGGAGGTGGAATTATTCTTTAGGCACACTTTTAAAAACGTGAGCCAGTTCACAGTTCCATAATTCAAGTGTCCATTTATCCGCGATTTTAGCCCTTTGGTCAAGTTTTTAGGGTCAAAAAATTGATGTATCTTACTGATTTTATTGAATAATTAATTTCGGCGCTTGTCAAAAAGCCCATTTTAAGAGGCGATGTAGAAAAGAGTGATTTCAGTCACAGAATTGTTCTGCCCAGATTCCTAGAATGGCTCCACTGAATAAATAAACCCACAACCACTGGACAACACAGACATGAACCAATCATTAAATCAACTTGAAGCGCGTTTGACCGAACTGGAGTCAATGAAACGTCAGCGTCAAAGCTGGCTTAACGACCTGGTAGAACCAATGACCGAGCGTTTGCAATATCTTGCCGAATTACGCAAAGAACAAAAAAGCAACGCTGGCAATAATGTAATCCTTTTTCCACTGGAGCGTCTGACCACCAGATAAACCGGTAACCCTATTTGGAGACTATCTCTCCTCCCCGAGCAGCAAACTCCCTTTGCCGCAACTTCGGTTGCGGCCTTTTTTTTGCCTATTATTAATTGCCGGCAATCCGGAAATTTGAATCAAGTCGCCGGGCGTGCAAATTCCTGTAACAAGAAGTCATCAGCCCAGGAATGTAATTTGGCATTCTTTAAAAACCCGCAATGCCCGCCATGTTCTGTTTTTACGATAGTCAAATGTTGTGAAGCCTGCACCAGGTCACTGCCTTGATGTCTGATGATCGGATCGTCTTTAGCCAAAAGCATCACCGCAGGCGTTTGCAAGTCTGAAAGCATTTCGCCTTTTAAGGCATAGGCATCGAAATAATGCCTAACACTTTCAAATTCCCCGAACTCTGCAAGTAATACTTCGGTAAGTTTGGCAAGGTCTTTAATACGGATCAGGTCATCGCCGTTATATTTATGCGGGAAAAGCTGTGCCTTTTTTTTCAGGGAGCGATGCCATTTCACCAAAAAATACCAGTTATACAAGGTGAATCCTTGTTCTAGCTGGACCATGGTGTCGTGCGGATCGATCGGCGGACAGATCGCCACAACCTTATTCAGGCTAATCCCGTGCAAGTGGGCATTGGCGGCAACCCGAAGACTAAAATTTCCGCCCAGTGAGTAACCTGCCATGAAAGTCTGTTCGGCCGGGTACCGTTGCTGAATATATTTTACCGCCCCGATAACCTCATCCAGACGACATGAATGAAAAAGGTCTTCATTAAGATGATGACTGTCGCCGTGGTCGCGTAAATTAAGACGAAAAACCGAAAAGCCTGCAGCAAATAATTTTTGCGCCGATGACAGCAAATACATGGAATCGGCACTGCCTTCCCAGCCATGTAACAAAATCACCAGAGGCGCTGCTGTATGTTCCTGTGGACTGTAGTAACCCAATAGTCGCACCCCGTCACCGCATTCCAGAATGACCTCCTCACTGGACTGCAACAAGGGTTGCGCCCGCTTCTCCACCAGTGGGCGCCGGAATTTGGCGGTGGCCAGCAGTGACTGAATGTGCTTATTACGCCCCCAAACTGGCGCTTTATATTGTTGCTCTGAAAACATTGAATTTAATTGATACCCTGATCTATTGTCATAACTTGGGCTGAATTTTAACATTGCGAGGAATTTGTTGCGTAGCAATGTCTTTTTCTCTCGAATTCCAGTGAAAAAGCGTAAAATTCTGTAACCCTTTCGACGTATGTCACATCTTAGCTGTGAGAAATGCATACTTAGTGACTCAATTTATCAGGAGAGAACCATGCTCATCAGAAATGTATTTGCAGCCGCAGCAATAAGCGGATTGATTATGTGCGTAGGCCTTACCACACTGTTTGCCGGTGACAAAGAGAAAAACCATGAGGTTGTGGTTGTAAAAACGATTAATGACACAGGTCAGGAGAAAACCCTGAAGTTTGACAGTGATGTAAACGGTGTCTTTTTACACGACCTTAAAGATGGAGAGAGCAAAACCGTTTCCAGTGAATCGGGTGAGACCGTAACCATTACCCGTGCAGGTGACAATTTGACCATTAATGCAAATGGCGAAAACATCAATATGCCTGTTCCTCCAGCGCATGGCCCGGGCAAGGTCAAGATCATGCGTATGCAAGGCGGCGCTGATGAAACCATGGACATTGAATATGATGTTGATATGCACATGCCGGAAGGATTGACCATCAGCAGTTCACGCGAACTTGACCAGGCAACCAAAGACACCATTCGCGCAGCACTGACAAATGCAGGTATTCAAGACCAAGTACATTTTGGTTCCGGTCCGCACATGCTGCACAAGGAAATGTTCATTTCCGAGGATGGCGAAGTCACTGACCTGGACATGGATGGCGTTGATGTAAAAGAGTATGTGACCAAAGATGGCAAGCATGTGAAGATAGTTAAAAAACGCATGAGCATCGAAAAAGAAACCGATTAAGGGAACTGTGCGAATCCATTGAAGGCAGTCTGATGACTGCCTTTTTTACGTCGGTGCAACAAGTGGATTCAGCTATTCTGTGTATCCAAAAAGCTGAAATACCGTCTGCTCCTTGAAATCTATACATTTGAGCCCATATTCTAGGGTCATCACCAATAGGAGCCGAACATGGCGGAGTCAGACTTAATCTTTAACAGCAGCGATGCCACGTTTGGTGACGATGTAATATTACGCTCGGATGATACCGCGGTTTTAATCGACTTCTGGGCGCCCTGGTGTGGTCCCTGTCGTTCCCTGGCGCCTATTCTGGAAGAGCTCGCAAGCCATTACCAAGGCAAATTACTCATTGCCAAAGTCAATACCGATGAGAACCCCGCGCTCGCACAGCATTTTGCCATTCGCGGAATCCCGGCTCTGAAACTCATCAAGGGTCGTGAATTGGTGTACGAAACAACTGGCGTACAACCCGCGCCTGAACTCATTCAGGCCATTGATCCGTTTATTGATGCGGCGGAGGACAAGCTGGAAGAAGATCTTGAGCCACAAGCCGGGGCCTCAGAAGATCCGCACGAGAGAATTACTGAACTACAACAAGCCTTGCTCAATGAGCCGGATAACGCCGCCATGAATCTGGAATTGACCACCACCTACCTAATCACAAACCAGGTTGACAAAGCGCATGACCTGTTCGAAAAACTGCCGGTCAATATCACCGAAACCGAGAATGGGCAAAAAGTAAAAGTACTGGTGGATTTTTATCGCGCCAAACAACTGGCACCCGATTACGAGCAACTGAATAAGCTGTTAGTGAAAGACCCGAGTAACCACACCACCCGCTACCAGCTGGGTGTGCACAAATTGCTGGAAGGCTACCACGAAGCCGCTTTACAGGATTTTATGTACATATTGCATAGCGCACCCGACTTTGAGAATGGCCTCGGACGCAAGGCGCTGATTGCGGCCTTTGCCGTGGTTGAGGACGACGCTTTGGTCAAATCCTATCGCCGCAAAATGGCAAACATGTTGAATTAATCTTATTTATTCAGTTTTTCTAATATTTAGCGGATAAATCCCAGTACCGCATCTGACTTGCCTTTATTCAGCCTCAGGAGGACAATCAGGCCTTCGATTCTGCCCTGTTAATTGGGTTTGAGCTCATCACTGGAGATACCCGTGAAAGTACTAGGTAAAATTCTCAAATACATATTGATCCTGATCGTGGTCCTCGCGATCGCAGCATACGCACTGCCCCGCCAGCGCCATGTTGACCGCAGCATAAATATTGATGCTTCTGCAGAAAACATTTTGCCGTATCTGACCAATTTAAAAACCTTTAATGAGTGGTCGCCCTGGGCCCCAATCGATCCGGAAGGCACTACTTACGCATACAGCGGACCAGAATCCGGCGTGGGTGCCAGTGTGAAATGGGCCAGTGACAATCCGGAAGTGGGCAGTGGAAAACAAACCATTACCTCTGTCAGTCAAAGCAAAGTCACATCGGATCTTGACTTTGGACCACAGGGTACCGCGCAAGCCTATTTCATGTTGGCCCCGGCAGCACAAGGCACAAACGTGACCTGGGGATTTGATACCGACATGGGTGGTAACCCGATTGGTCGCTGGATGGGCTTATTCATGGATAAGTGGGTAGGCGGAAGTTACGAACAAGGTTTGAATAATCTAAAAACACTGGTTGAAAAAAACATGCAAACAAACACGGCACAAAAGATCCAAACAGACATCCAAGCACCGGCCGCCGCCAAAAAACCCAAAGAATTAAGCAT
>JABDMI010000086.1 GCA_013001575.1 Gammaproteobacteria bacterium | reverse complement strand
CTTCTCCATCCGAATACGGCCCATCGTGGGTCACGTGCAAAACGGCGGCATCTTGGATATTGCTGCCAGCCCCGATCGAAATGGTACTGACATCGCCGCGCACCACGGCCATTGGCCAGATGGAAACATCGTCAGCCAATGTCACCTTGCCAATCACGCAGGCCTGCGGGTCAACGTAAACATTTTGACCCAGGGTCGGGTGCGTGTTTTTGAATGGGCGGATATTATTCATGGCTTATTCTAAATTATCTCTGCCTTCTCGTCATTCCACAACTTTAGTCGGTGACGGATATTATTTAAATAGACAAATAGCGGCTATAATTCATGTTTAAATTTTCAATTGAATAAGCATGCAAATTGCCACCTGGAATGTCAATTCCCTCAAAGTACGCTTGAATCATCTCCTTGACTGGTTAGAGGCTAATCCGGTTGATGTGATCGGCTTACAAGAAACCAAAAGCACCGATGACAAGTTCCCCGTCGCCGAAATTGAAGCGGCCGGGTATCAAGTTGCCTTTGCCGGCCAAAAAACCTATAACGGTGTGGCGGTTCTAAGCAAACACAGCATCACTGAGGTGGTCACCGATTTTGAGAGCATTGATGACCCGATGCGACGAGTATTGGGTTGCACGATCAATGGTCTGCGCATTTACAACTTGTACTTTCCCAATGGACAGGCTCTGGACTCGGATAAATTCCATTACAAAATGAATTGGCTGGAAGCTTTGCATGCACAACTGGAATCAGAGTCTACAAATTACGAGAAACGCATCGTTATGGGCGACTTTAATATTGCGCCTGATGAAGAGGATGTGCACGCCCCAGAAGAATGGGCAGGAAAAATTCACTGCAGCTCAGTCGAACGTACGCACATTGCACGTCTAAAAGAAAAAGGCTTTGTGGATTGTTTTAGACAATTTGAACAAGAACCCAATATTTTCAGCTGGTGGGATTATCGTGCCGGGAGCTTTCGCAAAAATAATGGTCTGCGTATTGACCTGATCATGGCGTCTGAGGAACTGGCGAAAAATTGCCAGAAATGCTGGATTGATAAAGCGCCACGCAAGTTGGAAAAGCCGTCGGACCACACTCCGGTAGTGGCTGAGTTTAAGGTTTAGAATTATGAAAAATTTCAATAACAAGACCGTCGTGATCACTGGGGCGGCGTCAGGCATGGGTGCAGCCTATGCGGATGAGTTCGCTAAACTCGGTGCAAAATTGGCACTCTGTGATGTTAATCAAACTGACTTGAAAATTGTTGCTGACCGCGCGTCGGATGTACTCGGTAACGCAAATGTGTATTCAGAGATCGTTGATGTATCCGACCGGGAGACAGTGTTCCGTTTTGCCGAAAATGTCAAAGATCGCCTGGGCAATGCACACGTCATTATCAACAACGCCGGTATTGCCGAGTCCAGTGTCCCTATCTACGAAATGCCGATCGAGCAGATTGAAAAAGTCACCAGGGTAAATTATTTCGGCGTGGTGTATGGCACCAAGGCATTTCTGCCTCAATTGGTCGAGAACAATGAAGGTGCGGTAGTGAATATTTCCAGTATTTTCGGACTGGTCGCCCCGCCCAATACCGCCGACTACTCGGCAACAAAATTTGCCGTACGCGGTTTTACCGAAGCCTTGAGTGTAGAATTCATGCAAAGCCCGATCACCATCCATTGTGTTCATCCTGGTGGTATTGCGACCAATATCGCCAAAAAAACCGATAGTGAAGAATTTGAAAAATTGTTTTTAACCACGCCGCCACACGATATTGCAAAACATGTGATTAAGAATATTAAGAAAGGCAAGGTGAAAATTGTTTATGGCAATCAGGCAAGCAAGGTTTGGGCAATCTCGAATCTCTTGCCGCAAAAATTAGTGAATTCACTTTTATGGAAATTCATGCAAGATGCGATTGATACCGAATCGTATAGTAAATTCATTAAAAAATAAATCAGGCCGCTTTTTTTAAAAACTCCAATCCTTCGTCATTTATTTTTTTATGATTCAGTGTGACGTAGTCGCGAAAAAAGTTCTGGTATAACTTCCAGGGTAATTTATCTCCCTGTTTCGGAAAGGTATGCTCGGAGCGCTTGATGTACCCGGAGTCCAGATTCAATAATGGCTCTATACCCAGCTCTGGATCTTTGATCGTCGGCATAAAATAGTCATAGCCCTGTTTGTCCATGAATTTGATCACGCGGCTCATAAAATCGCTGACCAGATTCACCTTTAATGTCCAACTGGCGTTGGTGTACCCAGTGAACATAACCGCATTTGGCAAATCACTGAGCATCAAACCCTTGTACATCAACTTAGTGGCGATGTCGTAATCTTGCCCGTCGATCTTGATCTCGGCACCTCCGCCCACCAGCATGTTTAAACCGGTCGCCGTGATGATCATATCGGCCTTCAGTTCTTTCCCTGATTGCAGGCGTATACCATTTTCTGTGAAAGTTTCAATTTGATCAGTGACCACAGTAGCCTTGCCTTCACGCACGACTTTGAAAAAATCACCGTCGGGCGCCATACAAAAACGCTGATCCCAGGGCTTGTAATTGGGAACAAAGTGCGGATCAACCGGAATGGCTCCGTCCAGTTCTTTTTTAGCCCCCTTTATGATGAGTGACTTGAAAAAATTAGGCCATTTTCTGCAGGCATTGAAAAACGCCATGGTGTAACCGATGTTTTTCACCCGAATGAGTTTGTGCGCCAACTTTTTGGGTAGGATCTTTTTCAGAAATTTGGCAATTCCGTCTTCCAGCGGTACCGCCGCCATGTAGGTTGGTGAGCGTTGCAACATGGTGATGTGTTTGGTTTCATCCGCCATGGAGGGAATTAGGGTTACCGCCGTTGCCCCACTGCCAATCACCACAACTTCTTTGTCAGCATAATCCAGATCCTCAGGCCAAAATTGTGGATGAATGATTTGTCCTTTGAAATTTTCGCGGCCTTTAAATTCCGGGGTGTAGCCTTGGTCATAATCGTAATAACCGGTACAAACGAATACGTATTTGGCTGTGTATTCAGTTTTTTCATCCGTTATAGGATTCAGGACGGATAAATTCCATAATGCGCTAGCGGTATCAAAATTTGCTGACTTAAGTTTTTGACTGTATTGGATCTTGTCAAGCACATCGTTCTCTTCAGCCGCTTCGGTGATGTAACGCTTAATGGATTCGGCATCAGCAAATGAACGCGTATCGTCCCAGGTTTTAAAGGCATAGCCGAAAGTGTACATGTCGGAATCGGAGCGAATTCCCGGGTATTTAAACAGACTCCAGGTACCGCCCAACTCTTCCCGAGCTTCAAGAATTTTTACTGATTTATCGGGATTGTTTATCGCCAGATGGCAGGCGGCCCCGATTCCGGAAACGCCTGCGCCTATGATGATTATGTCGGAATGGTTTGAATTCATGCAATAATTTTACTGGATTACAATACGTGTCGGTGACAGTTATGCGATAGTGTAAGTGGCTTCCGAAACTATATAAACCTTGATTTTAATCGTAACAGGATCATGTCTAGAATTTAGAATCACTCAACCGTTACCGACTTGGCCAGATTTCTCGGTTGATCCACATCGGTGCCTTTAAGTACCGCAACGTGGTAGGAAAGCAATTGTAAGGGTATGGTGTAAACGATCGGGGCCTGCAGATCATCCACGTCATCGGGTAAATGAATCACATGCACGCCATCTTCCGACTGGATCTCGGCTTTTTTATCAGTGAACACATACAACTCACCGCCACGGGCGCGCACTTCTTGCAAATTGGCTTTTACTTTTTCGAGTAATTTGTTATTTGACGCAACCGTGATGACCGGCATGTCGTCATCGACCAACGCCAGCGGGCCGTGTTTCAATTCTCCGGCCGGATACGCTTCGGCATGGATGTAGGAAATTTCTTTAAGTTTTAACGCCCCTTCCATGGCCACTGGATACATTGCACCACGACCAAGGAATAAAGCGTGATGTTTATCCGCAAAGCGCTCGGATAATGCCTTGATAGGGCCATCCAGTTCCATGGCGTGTTCGATCAGGCGCGGCAAAGCCATTAGCGAGTGCACATGTTTGGCTTCCTGTTCTTCGCTCATGCCCTGCACTTTGGCCAGGCACAGCGTGAGCAAACTCAAACCCGCTAACTGCGTAGTAAACGCCTTGGTAGATGCCACCCCAATCTCGGGACCGGCACGTGTCATCAAGACCAGGTCAGACTCGCGCACCAAAGCGCTTTCCGGAACATTACAAATTCCCAAAGACGCCAGGTAACCCATTTGTTTGGCCATTTTCAGGGCTTCCATGGTGTCCAGGGTTTCGCCCGACTGGGAAATGGTGACGAATAAGGTATTGGGTGTTACGACTGGCTTGCGATAACGAAACTCGCTGGCGATCTCGACCGAACAGGGAATCTTGGCAATGGATTCGATCAGATATTGCGCCACCAATCCGGCATGAAAACTGGTCCCACAGGCCACGATCTTGACCTGTTGGGTCTGTTTAAAAATACCTTCCGCCTCATGCCCAAAAATATTTGCAAACACCCTGCCGTTATGAATTCGTTCTTCCAAAGTGTTGGTGACCGAGAAGGGTTGTTCATGGATCTCCTTAAGCATGAAGTGTCGATACGCGCCCTTGTCCATGGAATCGGCGGTCAGTTCGCTTTCACGGGTTGGGCGTTCGGCGGTGTTGCCATTTTTATCAAAAATCTTGACCTGAGTACGTGTGATGACTGCAATATCACCTTCTTCGAGAAATTTAAAACTACGCGTAACTGGTAATAATGCGGCAACATCGGAAGCGACAAAATTCTCACCAATGCCCAAACCGATCACCACCGGGCATCCGGCGCGCGCAACCACCAATTGTTCAGGGTCTTCCGGGCTGGTTACCACCAGTGCGTATGCCCCGATGAGTTCGTTCACCGTAGCGCGTACCGCGCGAAACAAATCTTTTTCTTTTAACAGGTATTCATGCACACGATGTGCAACCACTTCGGTATCGGTCTCGGAATGAAATTTCACGCCTTGCTGTTGCAAATCATGTTTGATGTGTTCATAATTTTCGATGATACCGTTATGCACCAGACCCACATTTGTTTCGGAAAAATGGGGATGCGCGTTTCGCACACTCGGAACTCCATGGGTGGCCCAGCGAGTGTGGGCAATGCCAATGTGTCCTAACAATGGTTCGGTATCCAATATATCCTGCAAAGCCTGTACCTTGCCTTTGGCACGCTGACGTTCAAGTTTATTATCCAGATTCAGTACCGCAACCCCGGCAGAGTCGTAGCCACGATATTCCAGGCGTCTCAGTCCTTCCATTAATATCGGTACTACATTGCGTTCAGCAATTGCTCCAACAATTCCACACATATATTTTTCCTAATGCTTACTGGTTTATTCTGAATTCAAAATTCTAGATGCTTATCGAGTTTTACCAATCTATGCTATGGCGATTTTGTGTTGTGATCATTCGAATGAGATCGCTCAGTCACTAAAATCGGCTTTTCACAATAACATTCAGATCTTGTCTTTTTTTTCCGGGCGCTTCCAGCCTGGTACGGTTTTTTGTTTGACCCGGGCAATGGTCAGTTCTTCGGCCGGGGTATCTTTGGTGATCACTGAACCGGCGGCAATGGTTGAAGCCTTGCCGATTTCTACCGGGGCTACCAGCATGGTGCCAGAACCAATAAATGAATCCTCTTTAATCACGGTTTTATGTTTGTTGACTCCGTCATAATTGCAGGTAACGGTGCCTGCGCCCACGTTTACATTGGCCCCGATCTGGGCATCGCCGATGTAGGTGAGGTGATTAACTTTAGCGCCTTTGGCCAGAACACTTTTTTTAACTTCTACAAAATTCCCCACCCGCACATCACTACCCAAAAACGCCTCCGGTCGCAAGCGTGCAAATGGACCAACAGTAGCGCGCGGACCCACGTGGGCATACTCCAGAATGGAATTGGCTTTAATGATCGCGTCTTGTTCGACTTGCGATTCGATAATCACACAATTCGGACCGATCACTACATTGTCGTCGAGTTTTATATTGCCTTTGAGTACCACATTGATATCGATGAAAACGTCCTTGCCCACAGTCACATTGCCACGCACATCCACCCGGCTAGGATCGGCTAGGGTGGCGCCTTGATGTAGTAGCTCTTCCGCACGGCGTTGTCGATAGGCGGCTTCTACCTGCGACAACTGCAGTTTGTCGTTCACGCCGGCTACTTCGGTTTCGGTTTCGGCGCTAACCGCTGCCACTTGAGTGCCTTGTTGATTGGCGAGTTCAACTACGTCGGTTAAATAATATTCGCCTTGCGCATTGTTGTTCTTGAGTTTGGCCAGGCACTCGCGCAACAGGCCAGCGCGTCCGGCCAATATGCCGCTGTTGATCTCTTTTATGGCCAGTTCTTGAGAGTTGGCATCTTTGTGTTCAACGATTCTTTCGGCAAAAGCATTTGCATCGCGAACAATTCGTCCATAACCACTGGGATCATTGGCCTCAACTGTCAAAATAGCTAGCCCGCATGTCTCTGCTTGCGAGATCAATCCTTGCAGGGTGGATGCCTTGATCAAGGGAACATCGCCGTACAAGACCACGATCATGTCCTGGTCATTCTCTATATTTGGAATGGCCACCTGAACGGCGTGTCCAGTACCGTTTTGTTCAGTTTGCATCACCCAATTGATTTTGCTGTCGGGAAAAGTGTCTTGCACTTGTTGAGCACCGTGCCCAACGACCACATGAATTTCAGCACCCAAGCTTTTGGCCACATCCAAAACATGACCCAACAAAGGCTGTCCGGCCAAGGGTTGCAATACTTTAGGAAGATTTGAATTCATACGCGTGCCTTTGCCGGCCGCGAGAATAATAGAATGTAGAGTTGATCCAGACAAAATTTTGTCCTGAATTTATTGTAAGTGCGCAATTATAGCTTGTTTGATACGTTTACCGAAGCCACAAAAGCGCTATTTTTGTGTGGATTGTGTGAAGAAACCCCAATAAAATTAATAACTTGGGAAAATTTCGGGAAACCCTCAAAGTGCCATCACTGCTTGCTGCAAAAACTCGACAAATCCATCCACGTCTTCTCGTGTGTTGTACAAAGGCACCGGGGCCACACGTATGCCGTTTGGCTCACGCCAGTCCAGGCTCACGCCTTGCTCGATCAGGTAGTCAAAAACTTTTTTGCCGTCACGCGCACCGGTTTTTAACGCTAAGGATAATTGACAGCCCTGGGAGTGCTGGGGAGTAATGATGTCGACAATTTCGGCGCATTCTTTTTCGAGGCGGTGTCGCAGATGACCGGTTAATATATTCGATTTAGCGGATAAGGACTCTATGCCTCCGGCTTCAGCAAACACATCGAGTGATGCCCGAATTGCAGCCAGTGACAAAATAGTCGGATTGGAACATTGCCAGGCTTGTACCGATGGAATCGGCTTGAATTCAGGCTTCATCAAAAAACGTGTGGACTCATCATGACCCCACCAACCCGTGAAACGATGCAAGTCTTTATTTCGATGATGACGTTCATGCACATAGGCGCCGGCCACCGAACCCGGTCCAGAATTTAAATATTTGTAACTACACCAGGCGGCAAAATCCACGTCCCAATCGTGCAAGTGCATTGGAATATTTCCGGCCGCGTGTGCCAGATCGAATCCGACTTTTGCCCCCGCTGCATGTCCGGCCGTGGTGATGCTTTGCATATCGAAAATCTGACCGGTGTAATACTGCACTCCAGGCAACATTACCAGGGCCAGTTCATCGGCATGTTGTTCTATCAGATCAAGGATATCTTCAGTACGTAGAATGTCTTCTCCCTCACGCGGTGTCGCGATCAGCATTGCTTCTTTGGGATCAAAGCCTAAATAATCAGCATGAAAACGTAACTGGGCATCCACCGCAATATGGTCTGACGGGAAGGCGTGGTCTTCCACCAGAATTTTGTAACGGGTTTTTGTGGGACGATAAAAACTCACCATCAACAAATGCAGATTGACCGTTAGGGTGTTCATCGGAACCACTTCCGATTCCTTCGCACCAACCAGATCCGCAAACCCCGTTAACAGAAACTTGTGATACGGCAACCACGGGTAGTCGCCTTGATGATGGCCTTTTACGCCCAAACGCCGCCAGTCGTCTAACAGCTCGTCAATGTAGCCTTGGGTGCGTTTTGGCTGCAGACCAAGCGAATTGCCACACAGGTAGATCTCGTCATCGCCATTGGCCTGCTTGGGGATATGGAATTGGTCGCGCATGCTGTTATTCTTCCGTAGCGTATTCTTTTTCGGCATAAGGATTGGCCTGGATCGAGCTTAAGGTGCCTGGACTGAAGTCACCACTTTGTTCAACAAAGTTTTGCAGCCTCTGAAAACTCGCCGGAATGAATTTCTTTGGAACCCAGGCTGAGTTTTCCACAATTTTTTTCAGTGTCGCCAGTTGTTGTAAGCCCGCCAGGTGCGTATCGGCCATCATGCGGTCGTGTAATTCACCATCAATGGACCGGCCATCGGGCAACTCGTCACACACTTCCGCACCGAGTTTCTCAAATAAAGCCTGCAACTCGGGTGTTTGTTCGCAGCGATGGGTTAATACCGCAACGCGATTCTCAATCGGACTGCGTGGCCCGAACAAAGGGTGAATTCCGGTGACCTGGTCGGAGAATTGCAGACATATATTGTTGCTATCACGTTGTACCGAGCACACATTGATCAAATGCTTGCCCAGATACTGTGCCGCAACCTCCTCATAGGCTTCGATAGGCACGGCCAGCACAACATTGTCTGCCGCAGGACTAAATTCAACAAAGGGTGAGAAAATTTCACGCAGAAAATTTCCAAAAACCCCATCGCCAATAATATGTAATTTCATAAACTCAATTGTAACTCATATAGGACGAATGGCATTTCTTGTAAGACTTTAGAATTGATCATTTTCTCGTAGATACAAAAAAACCCGACACAGAGGCCGGGTTTTTTAAGTTTTCGAAACCATTGAAAAATTAGCGCTTTGCTTGCCTGCGTAATTTTTCCAAGGTTTTCAATTGAGCCATCGCCATCGCCAGCTCGGTTTGGGCATGCGCCAGATCAGCTGCACCATCATGGTCCGCCATGGCTTCTTCAGCACGTTTTTTAGCTTCCAAAGCAGCGGCTTCATCAATATCGTGTGCGCGTGCTGCCGAGTCGGCCAACACCGTGACCAGATGCGGCTGGATCTCCATCGCACCACCGGAAACATAAAAGAACTGCTCAGGCTCACCTTCCACCTGCACACGAACTTCGCCCGCTTTGAGATTGGTCAGCAATGGAGCGTGTTGCGGAGCGATACCAATCTCACCCATTTGGGCCGGCGCAAATACTCGTGTAGCTTCACCCGAGAAAATCTCGCCTTCGGCTGACACGATGTCTACATGTATGGTTTTCATATTATTTCCTTTTAATGAATCGAAAGATCAAGCCCGTGAGCTTAAGCCAGTGTTTTGGCTTTCTCGATTGCCTCATCAATAGAACCGATCATATAAAACGCTTGCTCGGGCAAATGGTCGAACTCACCACTTAGAATAGCTTTAAAGCCGCGGATTGTTTCTTTCAAAGGAACGATCACGCCGTCTTGGCCGGTAAATACTTTTGCGACGTTAAATGGCTGTGACAGATAACGTTGAATTTTACGCGCACGGGTTACCGCTTGCTTATCTTCTTCGGACAATTCGTCCATACCCAAAATTGCGATAATATCTTGCAGTTCTTTATAGCGTTGCAAAATACCCTGTACGGCACGCGCCGTATCGTAATGATCCTGTCCAACAACCAAGGGATCAAGCTGACGTGAGGTTGAATCCAAAGGGTCAACCGCAGGATAAATTCCCAGCTCGGCAATGTTACGTGACAGTACAACGGTTGAATCGAGGTGAGCAAAGGTGGTTGCAGGCGATGGATCCGTCAAGTCATCCGCAGGTACGTAAACGGCTTGAATCGAGGTGATCGAACCTTTTTTGGTAGAGGTAATACGCTCTTGCAGAACACCCATTTCTTCCGCCAGGGTGGGCTGATAACCTACCGCAGAAGGCATACGACCCAATAGCGCCGATACTTCAGTTCCCGCCAGGGTGTAACGATAAATGTTATCTACAAACAAAAGTACGTCACGGCCTTCATCACGGAAATATTCCGCCATGGTCAAACCGGTTAGCGCAACACGCAAACGGTTACCCGGAGGCTCGTTCATCTGACCGTAAACCATGGCTACTTTTGATTTCGACAAGTCATCGGCATCAATTACGCCGGCTTCCTGCATTTCGTAGTAGAAGTCATTACCTTCACGAGTACGCTCACCCACTCCGGCAAACACTGACAAACCACTGTGTGCGGTCGCGATGTTGTTGATCAATTCCATCATGTTCACGGTTTTACCAACACCGGCACCACCGAACAATCCGACTTTACCGCCTTTGGCGAACGGGCAAAGCAGGTCGATCACTTTAATCCCGGTTTCAAGCAACTCATTGCCACCCGCCTGCTCTTCATACGAAGGCGGTGCGCGGTGAATCTCCCATTGCTCTTCAGCGTCAACTGTACCTTGTTCGTCTTGCGGCTTGCCCAAAACGTCCATGATGCGGCCCAGAGTGGCTTGACCAACCGGCACAGAGATCTTCTTGCCGGTATTACTCACGTCCATACCGCGTTTCAAACCTTCTGAAGCACCCATGGCAATGGTACGCACGATGCCGTCACCCAATTGCTGTTGCACTTCCAGGGTCAGGTCAGCTTCGGCGATAGTCAATGCGTCATAAACTTTGGGAATTGCATCGCGTGGAAATTCCACGTCTACAACCGCGCCAATAATTTGAATGGTTTTACCTGTACTCATGATAAGTCCTCAGTTTCCACGTTGCTGAAATTGTTTCAGCGTTGGTTTAAATATAAATAATAAATTCTGTTGTATGTTTCTAATCGATCTAGCTAACCGCGGCTGCACCGCCAACGATCTCGGAAATTTCCTGTGTGATCGCAGCTTGACGCGCTTTGTTATAGATCGTTTGTAAGTTATCGATGATGTCACCGGCATTGTCTGTTGCACTTTTCATTGCAACCATTCGGGCCGCATGTTCAGACGCCAGATTGTCCAAAGCACCACGATAAACCTGTGACTCAATATAACGCTGCAACAGGGTTTCCAGCACGGCCTCGGAACTTGGCTCATACAAGTAATCCCACATGGTTTGCAGGTCATCCTTATCCACCGGCTCAACCGGTAACAAGGTTTGTACTTCGGCATTTTGCACCATGGTATTCACAAAAATATTGTGCGCCAGATACAAACGGTCGACCTTGCCTTCGGAATACAGGTCCAGCATGCTTTTGATCGAACCGAACAAATCATTGATGTGCGGGGTGTCGCCTAGATGCGTAACCGTAGATACGATGTTTTTACTGAAACGACGAAAAAAGTTCAGCCCCTTGGAACCGATCAGACTCAGATCAACTTCAATACCCTGATCCTGAAATTCTTGCATGTCTTTTAACACGCGCTTGAACAGGTTGGTATTCAAACCACCGCATAAACCACGGTCGGTTGAGATAATAATGTAACCAACCCGTTTGGTTTCGCGCTCGACCAGGAACGGATGACGATAATCCGGATTGACCTGGGTCAAGTGACCGATCACGGTGCGGATCTTGGCAGCGTATGGACGCGAAGCTTGCATAAGATTCTGTGCTTTACGAATCTTACTGGCCGAGACCATTTCCATGGCCTTGGTGATCTTCTGCATGTTTTTAACGCTTTTGATCTTGGTGCGAATTTCTTTGGCGCCTGCCATTCACATTCCCCTAATTAAAAGTCGATACTGTTAGTTCTTGACGTCGTGTACGTCGATCGCAAACAAGCGATGATCAATACACACCCTTGGCTTTGAAGTCGATGATGGCTTCTTTGATCTTGCCAGCAATCTCATCATTGTAATCGCCACTGGCGTTGATGCTTGCAAGCAAGTCAGCAAAATTGTCACGAACATAGATATGCATGGCCGCTTCAAAATCAACGATCTTTTTCACTTCAACGTCATCAAGGAAACCTTCGTTCGCAGCGAATAACGAGACCGCCATTTCAGCAACTGACAAAGGTGAATATTGTTTTTGTTTCATCAACTCGGTAACCCGGGTACCGCGTTCCAGTTGTTTACGGGTTGCTTCATCCAGATCAGAAGCGAACTGGGCAAATGCCGCCAGTTCACGATACTGGGCCAGTGCTAAACGCACACCGCCACCGAGTTTTTTAATGATCTTGGTTTGTGCAGCACCACCAACCCGCGATACCGATAGACCCGCGTTGATCGCAGGACGAATACCCGCGTTGAACAGATCGGTCTCAAGGAAGATCTGGCCGTCGGTGATGGAGATTACGTTTGTTGGTACGAATGCCGAGACGTCACCCGCCTGAGTCTCAATGATCGGGAAAGCCGTAAGGGAACCGGTTTTTCCTTTGACTTTACCGTTGGTGAACTTCTCGACATACTCTTCGTTAACCCGAGCCGAACGCTCAAGTAAACGTGAATGCAAATAGAACACATCGCCCGGATAAGCTTCACGACCCGGAGGACGGCGCAACAACAAAGATACCTGACGATAGGCCCAGGCTTGTTTGGTGAGATCGTCATAAATGATCAGGGCGTCTTCACCATTATCACGGAAGTATTCACCCATTGAGCAGCCCGAGTAAGGCGCAACATACTGCATCGCTGCAGAATCGGCCGCACTCGCAGCAACAATAATTGTGTGATCCAGTGCGCCATGCTCTTCGAGCTTACGCACTACGTTGGCGATGGAAGAGTTTTTCTGACCAATGGCCACATAAATACATTTGACCCCTGTGCCTTTCTGGTTGATGATGGCATCAATGGCCACTGCGGTTTTACCAGTTTGTCTATCGCCAATAATCAGTTCACGCTGGCCACGACCAACCGGTACCATGGCGTCGATCGCTTTAAGACCGGTTTGCACAGGTTGACTAACTGATTTACGGGTAATTACACCCGGCGCCACTTTTTCAATAGGCGCTGTTTCTGTGGTGCCCAATGGACCTTTACCATCAATGGGTTGGCCCAAAGCATTGACCACACGACCCAAAAGTCCTTCGCCGACCGGCACTTCCAGAATACGCCCGGTGGTTTTGACACTGTTGCCTTCTGAAATGTGTTTGTAGTCACCCAGGACTACTGCACCAACCGAGTCTTGCTCGAGGTTCAATGCCATGCCGAAAGTGTTGTTTGGAAACTCGAGCATTTCACCGTAAGCGGCGTCGCTTAATCCGTGAATGCGCACAATACCGTCAGATACGCTCACTACCGTACCTTCGTTTCGTGCTTCAGAAGTTAAGTCAAATTGCTCGACCCGTTGCTTGATCAGTTCGCTGATTTCAGATGGGTTTAAAGTTTGCATAGTTATTTCCCGTGGTGTTCCCTATTTCAGAAACAGGCTCGAAATTAAATTCTTGTGTTAGTAAATTAGTTAGATATCCCGTCAGGTACTCAAGACATCAAAGTGGTTGTCAATTTTTGCAAGCGTCCGTGCACACTGCCATCGATGACTTCATCACCGGCATTGATAATGGCGCCACCAACCAGGCCAGGATCGAGCTGAATATCCAGCTCGACTTCTTTCTGATAGCGATTTTTTAAAGCGTTCAGCATGCGTGACACTTGCTCATCGGCAATCTCGGCAGCAGACGTTACCACCACCTTGATGCGTGATTCCGCTTCACGACGTTGTGCTTCAAACTGATCGGCAATAGCCGGCAAGGTATTGAGGCGACGATTTTCATTCAGAACTTTCAAAAACTTGAGAAAGTCTTGTGAAAAAGCATCTTTGCCCAAAGCATTGAACAGCTCGACCAGATCGGTTGCACCAGCCTGTGGATGTGCCAATAACTTCTGCATATCTGGGGCATTGGCAATATCAGCGGCCAGCGATAACATGCTGGACCACTCACCCAGTTGAGCTGATTTTTGGGCCAGATCAAACGCGGCTTTTGCATAAGGTCTGGCAACGGTTGCTTGTTCGCTCATCTTAAATCTCTTTGATCAGCTGTTCGATCAGGTCACTATGGCGATCAGCATCGATCTCTTTACCGATGACTTTGCCCGCGCCCTGCACCACCAGTCCGGCAACTTGGCCGCGTAAAGATTCACGCGCCTGACTTGCACTTAACTGGATCTCGGCTTCGGCTGCAGATACCTGGCGTTGACGCTCAGCGGTAGCTTCCGCTTTGGTCTCTTCCATGATCTGGGTAGCCCGCTTTTCAGCCTGCTCACGCACACCACTGGCTTGCTCACGTGCATTTTGCACAATGCTTCCGGCTTCTTGCTGTGCTTCAGCCAAAGCTTTTTCGGCTTCATCACCAGCCGCCAGACCATCAGCAATTTTTTTGCTGCGGGTATCCAGCGCATCCAGAATCGGAGGCCAGATAAACTTCATGCAAAACCACACGAAGACCAGCATTGCAATCGATTGACCGATCAAGGTTAAATTGATATTCACTTGACGATTTCCTCTTTAAATATTGGAAATGTTAACGACGGTTGATAACTTACGCTGCGCCTGCAGCTTGGGCTAATTGACCAATGAATGGATTCGCGAAAATAAAGTACAAAGCGATACCAACACCGATCATAGCGACCGCATCAAGCAGGCCAATCGCAAGGAAAAATTTACCTTGTAACATCGGGGCCAATTCAGGCTGACGCGCGCTGCTTTCCAGCAGACGACCACCAAGAATACCAACACCAATACCAACGCCCAAGGCGCCAAGACCGATCATGAGAGCTGCTGATAATGCAGTCATAGCAATTACTGTTTCCATCTTATTACTCCAAATAGTGAGTGTTTAAATTAAAAAAATTACCAAATACAAATTACAAAAATTGTTCGTTACCGCTTAATGGTGCTCGTGCGCCATAGCCAGGTACACGATAGTCAACATCATGAAAATAAAGGCTTGCAGGGTAATCACCAGAATATGGAATACCGCCCAACCGAAGTGCAACATCAAGCCGCCGGCGTAAGCCAGTCCACCCATCAGCAATACTTCAGCCAATACCAGCCAGATCGCACGTTTATCGGAAAGATTTCCTTTTACGTTTAACCATAACGTTAATACAACCGCGCCTGCGGCAACCACCCAGTACACCGGTGGCACATGACCACCGAATAATGACTGCAGACCAGAACCCAAGAGTCCCGAGCCTGCCGAGAAGATCAAGGCGATCAATATGAAGATCAGCTCACCGGCGTAGAGGTTTCCGAATAAACGCAAGCCCAATGAAACCGGTTTCGCAAACAGTGCGACCAATTCCAATGCCAGGTTGATAGGGATAAAAATAATTTTTGCAATTGGATTAGGCGCGTTAAATGGCTGACTGGTCAGCTCATGCAAAAAGCCGCCCACGCCCTTGATCTTGATGCTGTAAAAAATGATGAGTACGAATACCGCCAGGGCCATGCCCATGGTGGCATTCACGTCGGTGGTCGGAACCACTTTTTGATATACGTGATGTGGGTCAGCGCCAAATGCGTGTTCACCGATCCAGGCGGTTGCACCCGGAATCCAGTCAACCGGTACCAGATCCATGAGGTTCATGAAAAAGATCCACACAAACAAGGTCAGTGCCAACGGTGCTATGACCTTGCTTTTGGCATTGAATGATTCCTTGACGCTGTTATCCACGAATTCAACGATCATTTCGATGATATTCTGGAAACGACTGGGCACATCGGAGTTGGCTTTTTTAGCGACATTGCGAAACAGTGCGATGAATACGAATCCCAACAGGAAAGACCAGAACATGGTGTCGAGATTGATGGCCCAAAAACCCATATCGGCCGCTTCTTGTGGAGAATGCGCAAGTCCCCAGGTACCATCGGGATGCTTGCCGTAGGTCATATTCTGCAGGTGATGCTTAATGTAATCGCCTGAAGTGGTCGCCTGTTCTACTGCGTGTGCCTTTTCGCTCATAACAACGGTACTTATATATGTGAGTTATTGTGTTAAACAGTCGAGCAGAATAAGTCTTGTTTGCCGCATTAACTATGTGGTGTGTCTGATCACAAAAATCAAGCTCATGTGACCACTAAAATACACAACAACCATGCTGGCAAAAAAAGCCAAACCGCTCAAAGGTTTTACCCAAACAAAAACCACAGCACAACATACTGCGGTTAATATTAATTTTCCTATTTCTGCAATTGCAATGGCGCGTAAAAATTTACCGCTATCGCTTTTCCCCAATAATGGTTGCATGCGTGCCGCAAAGTAGAGATAAGGAATTATCACTACCATTCCACCTAATAAAGCGGATTTGGCACTCACAACATCCAGTGCAAGCCAAAGCGTGACGCTTATTACCAGGGTGAATGCAATCTGGATAACACTCGGCCAATACATCAAAACCCGGTTTCGATCAAAACGCTTTCGATCGGAATTAGGCTCGGACATCTAAGCACCATGGCGGTCACGTAAAAAAACCACTGCTTCTGTTAAGAATAGTGGTGGCGTGCATGCCTGATTATTGAACAAGAGTCCCTTAATCAGCCCCTCATTATAATCAGACGGGCACCTTTATTCAAGGCACTGCAATGCAATAATGGGTTAATCGAGTGAAAAATCTGTAATTATTTTATCCGGCTCAAAATACCATCCAGGGCGTCCAGGCTGCTGTACTGAATAACCAG